>JAICKD010000818.1 GCA_025928125.1 Ktedonobacterales bacterium | reverse complement strand
GGCGATCGGCTGCAGCCGAAGGTCGCGCGCGCCGCGGCGCGAAGCTTCCTCGCGCAGGGCGGCGACCGCGAGGCGGCCGATATCCTCGCGCGAAGCCTCGATCGTCACTGGGAATCGAGCCTGCTGCTGACGTACGCCGAGTGTCGCGCCCCCGACGCGACACGCCAGCTCGAGATCGCCGAGCGCTGGCTCGGCGCGCACAACCAGGACGCGACGCTGCTCTATGCGCTTGGGCGCCTCTGCGAGCGGCAGCAGCTATGGGGCAAGGCGCAGACGTATCTCGAGGCGAGCCTCGCGCTCGACAATCACTGGCGCGCGCACGTCGCGCTCGGCGAGATGCTGGCGCAGCTCGGCCGGCAGGAGGAGGGGAACGCGCATCTGGCGGCGGCGTTGAGGCTGGCGCTGGGGGAACTGGAAAGTCGGATCGGCGCGTAGCCTGCCGTCGGCTTTGGCTGACGGACGAACTGCGGCATCGAGCGCAGTGCGCTTCGGATATCCGCTTACGGCGGCGGATTCAACCCGTCGACGCAACAGCCTCATGAAATCGTTGTGCTGGCGATTCGTAGTCCAGCGTCTTCCGCGGTCGTTCGTTAAGGCGCCGCGCGATCGCATTGAGTTTGGATTGCGAATACCCGGAGAGATCGAGCCCCTTGGGTAGATATTGCCTCAATAGCCCGTTCGCATTCTCGTTCGATCCGCGTTGCCACGGGCTTCGAGGATCACAGAAGTAGACCTTGATGTCAGTGGCCAGCGTAAAGCGTCGATGGTCCGCCATCTCTTTGCCGCGGTCCCAAGTCAGCGATCGGTACAGCTCCTGGGGAAGCTTCTGCGCGTGCTTGATGAGGGCGTTGACGACCGTCTCAGTATCCTTCTTCCCGACCTTCGCGAGCATCACATAGCGCGATTGACGTTCAACGAGAGTCGCGATCTGGCTATTCTTGCTGCCGAATAGCAGGTCACCTTCCCAGTGGCCCGGTACTGCACGATCCTCGGCCGCAGCAGGACGCTCGCTGATGGATACCGCCTCAGTGATTTTCCCGTGGATGCTGGTCTTTTGCGTATGGTGTCGCGAGCGACGCATGCCTCGCGTACGCCGCAAATGCGCCATCAGTTCTTTCTTCAGAGCGCCGCGTGCCTGGATGAACAGGCTGCGATAGATCGTCTCGTGGGACACCTGAAACGCTTCGTCATCAGGGTGGGCACGCTTTAGCCAGCCGGCAACCTGCTCAGGTGACCACTCCAAGCGGAGCTTGCTTGCCACGAGGTGGGCCAGCTCTCGGTTCTGTGCCAGTTTACAAACCTTCGGACGACAGCCTCGATCCCACGCCGCCTGATCCGCCTGGCTGGCTCGATAGCCTTGCGGGCCATCGTTGCGTCGGATCTCGCGACTGATCGTGGACGGCGCCCGGCCCAGCGTCGCCGCGATCGCACGCATCGACTTGCCTCCCACTATGCCGCGCGAGATCTCCTCTCGCTCGACCAAGGTCAACGCCGATGGTGCCCGGTGCCGCTCAGTCGGGCGTATCCCGCCGGAGTCAGCCAGAATGCCGTGGATCGACGAGTGATACCGATCAAATAGACGGGCGATCTGGTGAAGCGTCTCACCCTTTCGCCATCGATCCCAGATGAGTGCCCGTTGGCTGGCCGAGTAGTAAATGCGCGGTCTTTGCTTCATCTGCAACACTCCTTCCGCCGCAATCGCGTCTAGCGTGTTGCATCCACCGGTTGAATCCGCCGCCACGAGCGGACGGTCAAAAACAAGCCAAGAAGTTGGCCGATCGGGACCGGGCGGCGTGGAGCGCGGTGTTTTGGCCGCCTCCACGCCGCCAAAAGGCATCCGGCTACCGGCTGACGTCAGCGCG
>JAICKD010000119.1 GCA_025928125.1 Ktedonobacterales bacterium | reverse complement strand
TCTGGCGACACAGCCCACCCAGGCGCTATCCGCATCCACTCACAACACGGTACAATAGAATAGAAAGGCAACAGCTATTGCGCGCTCCCTGCTCCCTCGTCCGACTGGCGGCGGGGGAGCTTCGTGGCGACAGGGAGGCAGGTATACGTTATGGCCCCACGGCAGGATGTCAGCGAGCAGCGCCGCCATCAAATCATGGATGCCGCGTTTGCGGTTTTTTCGCGCCTGGGATTCGAGCGCGCCAGCATGGACGATATCGCCAAAGAGGCTGGCGTCAGCAAAGGGGCGCTTTATCTTTACTACAAAAGCAAGGATGCTATCATCGGGCGTTTGCTCCAAGTCTTCTTCGATCAGGCGCTCAAACAGGTCCGCTCGCTGGCGGCCAGTGAAGGTTCGGTGACGACACACCTGATGACGCTGACGCGCCAGATGGTGCGTGAGATGGACCGCATGGTCAGCTTGCAGCCCGTGAGCCTCCAGCTCTACGCGGTGGCGGCGCGCCATGCCATGATTCGCCAGCATCTGCGCACCTACTTCGCCGAATATCGCGCGATCATGGAAGAGCTGATCCAGCGGGGTATCACGCAGGGCGAGTTCCGTCCAGACATCAACCCAGCCGAATTGGCCATCGCCTTCACCGGGCTGTACGAAGGGCTTGGGTTGCTCTGGATGATCGATCCGCAGGCGACGAACTGGCGCGAGCAGGTCGAGACCTCGACTCGTCTCCTGTTACGGGGCGTCGTCATCGACCCGGCGACGATTTTGTGAAACACAAGACAGGCGGCCAGAACTGGCATGAGTCATGCTGTAATTCGCACAACGCGAGGGATTCCTGGGGGAGCGTTGCGTCGCTTTTCCAGCAGTCCCTCATCCGGCATTCACGGCGCACGATGGAACTCCTGGCGCTCACATGCGGCCATTCACCACATCAAGCCAACGATGCGCCATGCTATCATACATACTACGCGGCAGTACCAATCACGCAGCGCCACGTGAAGGGGAGACGGTTTGAGCGCCATCAAGAAGAGTATCCTCATAGTCGATGACGATTCCGGAATTCGCGAGACCCTTCACTCCGTGCTGGAAGATGCTGGCTACCTTGTCTTCGAGGCGCAAGATGGCCTTCAGGCACTGGACTATTTGCGCAAGACGCCCAGCCCAATGATCGTTCTGCTCGATTTGATGATGCCCCGGCTGGATGGAGCTGGCCTGTTGGGGACCGTCGCGGGCGATACCCGGCGATTGGTGCGCCACAGGTACATTTTGATGACGGCGAGCCACGAGACGCTCAGCCTGGCGTTTGTGCATCTGCTGTCTGACCTCACGGTGCCAGTCGTCCGTAAGCCCTTCGATATAGACGAGCTGCTAGCGATGATCGCTAGCCGCAAACTGCCGCCCTCCTAGCCGCTCACTCTAAGGCGTGCGGACTCGCGGCATCCCCTCCTCTGCTTCCCTGGTCGGGTACGATGTACCTATCCGGTAGCCTCCCGTGCGATGAGATGGCATACTCAGCCTTGTGGAAACCAGGACGCCGTACTTGCCCGGTGCGCTGTTTGGCGCAACTTAGGCACAGGAGCAGGCAGACTGATTCATCGCGGCAAAGGAGGAGATGCGATGCACCCACAGGAGCCTCACTTCCCCCAGCAGCACGATAGCGCGCCCGACGAGACGCCAACCGTCGCGTCATCGCCCGCGTTCTATCTGCCGCCGCTGCCACCTCTACCTGACGCGCCGACGGTCACATCACCGCGATCGCCAACCGGTTCGCCAGCGCAATCCTCACCGCTCACACGCCCGCCGATGCGCCGCGCCGCCCGGCCCACCATGCCGATACATCCGCCGACGCTGCCGGGGCTGGAGGACGAGATACGCTCAGCCGACGCGGAGGTGCGGTCAATGGCGCTCGCACCGGTCGCGCCCCATCGCACGCTGGCGCCTGCCCTCGGCGAGCGCGAGTCAGCCGCGCTCTTGATTCGCGGCGCAGCCAGGCCACCCCGCCCGGCGGCCAGAGTGGTCCCCCGACGCAACGGCCCACGTTCATTCCTGACGCAGTTTCTCGTCGCGTTGGTCGTGACCGTCGCGCTGGCCAGCACGCTTGCGGTTACCACGCCGCTTGGCCATGGCATGGCGGCGGCCACGAGCGGGCAGTTCGCAACATCGGCAGGCGGGTTCCTCTTCGTGCCGACGCCGACGGCCACGCCCAAACCGAAGCCCAGCTATACCGGGCCGGTCAAAGGCGCCAATCCCGGCCAGCAGGTCATCATCAACGAGATCAACGCCGTCTTCGGGGCATACGCGGCGGGGGCGCTCAACATCGCCCGGTGCGAGTCGGGCTACGATCCCAACGCCGTCAACTCGTATCCCATCGGCAACAGCCACGCATCGGGGGTCTTCCAGATTCTCTACCCCAGCACGTGGAATACGACCTCGTATCGAAACTATTCGCCGTTCGACTACGACAAGAACATCCATGCCGCCTATGAAATCTTCCACCGGGACGGCAATAGCTGGCGCGAATGGGCCTGCAAGCCGTGATGGATCGGCGGCTGGCGACTGAAGTCGCGCCTGAACGGCCTCGCTGCGCTCCGCCACGAAGTCCGCCTGCGCGGACTGCCCAGATCTCGCACCAAAATAGGAGGCTCCGGGCGAGCCTTGGAGGAACCCGCGTAGGCGGGTTTCGTGGCCGCAGGCCCTAAAGGCGCGGTTTCAACCGCCCGCGCTGCCCCAGCGCGTGTCCCTCATAATGGGTAAAACCGCACTAACCGCCCGCGTTCGCGGTGAGCCGCCGCGCCTACACCTGCTTGAGCAGCTCTTTCAGGGGAAGCTGGTCGTCGGCTAACAGTTCGGCTGGTAGCATGGGATCGGCGGCCATCAGCTTCTTCAGCGTGACCAGATCGCGCTGCCGGTTGCTCGAAAATGCCGCGCGCACCCGGCCCTCGCGCAGATAAAAGGCGACGAACGATTCCGGGGGTACGCCGCGCACGACGATCTCATCCCACGTCGGTGTGTAGCCCACATATTGGAGCTTCAAATCGTACTGGTCGGACCAGAAATAGGGGATATGGCGGTAGGCGACGCCCTCGCCTAGGAGATTGCGCGCCACCGTCTCGCCCTGGCGGAGCGCGTTATCCCAGTGCTCCAGCCGCACCCGGAGCGCTGGCGCGGTCGCGGCGGGCTGGTAGGGCCAGTTGGCGAGGTCACCCGCCGCGAAGATGCCCGGCGCGCTGGTCTCACAAGTGGCGTCAACTACTACGCCATTCTCGATTGCCAGCCCGGAATCAGCGAGCCAGCCGAGCGCCGGGCGCACGCCCGTGCCGACCACGACGAAGGCGCAGGGGATGTGCGCGCCGCTACTCGTCACGACCTCTTCGGCCCGCGCCGCGCCACGGATGGCGGTCACGGTCTCGCCGGTGAGCACCTCGACGCCCCGCGTGCGATGCACATCGGCGAGCAACGCGCCCATCCGCGAGCCAAGCGCGCGCTCCAGCGGGACCGGCAGCATCTCGATCAGTGTGACATCCATCCCCGCCATCCGGCACGCCGCCGCCACCTCCGAGCCGATGAAGCCCGCGCCAACCACGACTGCCCGCCCGCCCTGGCTTGCCCCTGCACGCAGCGCCGCGCGCAACGTATGGGCATCCGCCAGCGTGCGCAGTGAGTAGACGCCGGGCAGGTCGGCGCCGGGGACGGGGAAGGGCAGCAATTCGCTCCCAGTGGCCAGCACGAGACGATCAAAGCGATGGCGCTCGCCGCTGGCCAGGGTAATCGTGCGCGTCGCGGCATCCAGTGCGGTGGCGCGCTGCCCCAGCCACAATTCGATGCGCTGCTCATCGTAGAACGCGCGTGGACGGAGCGTCAGTCGTTCCTCGTCGAACTGGCCTGTCAAAAACTCTTTGGAGAGCGGGGGGCGCTCATAGGGCAGTTCCGTTTCGGCGCCGATGAGCGCAATCCGTCCATCATATCCCAGTCGGCGCAACGTCTCGGCGGTGCTTGCCCCGGCGATATTCGCGCCGACGATACCAACGGACGCTATCCGCGCGCCACCACCTGCCATGCTGTGCTCCTGCCCTGTTTGCCGTACCCACCGTGGCGATTCTTGCGCGCTCGCTTGCGCTCAGTCACACCCACCTGATGCATATTGTGACACCAGCGAACACGCGCTTGCCAGGGTAGATAGCACGACTCCCTCCGCCTCAACCGCCGTCCGCACGCCGGGCCACACCGCGCCGACGGCGCCAGACTGCCCACACGGCAGCGGCACAGGGAACGCGACTGCTGTGACTTTGTTCTGCCATTGCTCGCGTTTCAAGCTATCGGCGGTGGACACGCGCAGCACCAGTGACTGGAGGTTGCTCCGATATTGGCGCAGGACGTCGTCCTCCAGCATAGCATCAACGGTGTTGACGGTGTTGCCACAGTCCTGGGGCGAGAAGCCATAAGTCCAGGTTGTCAGCGCATGCGACTGCTCTACCACGAGGTTACAGAGCGCCTCGACCGACAGCATCGGCGAACGCGCCGCTTCGGGACAACGCGTCCGCGCATAGGCGGTTTCCAGCAGGTGCGAGACAACCCCAAGCGTCGTCTCCGGTGTTAGCCTGTTGAAGTCGTTGTACGGATCGAGACCCGTCAGCAGCGATCCCTGCGTGATACAGGTGCTCAGGGCATCGGCGACCCCGGCGAGGAATGTCATTTCCTGCTCAGTGTATTTGTGTGGCGCGTGTCCACACACAGCTAGCACGCCCAGAACCGCTCTTGACGCGCCACTGCCAGAGACAATCGGGTAGACAGCATAGGAGGAGATGGCGCTTTGCGTTAAAACGCGCTGCGCGGTTCCATGTGGAGTCAAACCGGCGCTAATATCTTCGCAAATCTCATGGACGCCCGTGCGCGAGACCACATTGACAGGGAACGGAACAACTGGGCGAAGGTAGGTGTAAGACGCCTTCAGGCTCTCTGGGAGACCACATTGCGCCAGCGTCTTGAGCGCGTAGGGGTCGGACTCGCACGGGACGCAGAGGGCAACCAGGGCCATATCATAGTTGCCACCAGATGAGCAGAGCAGCCGCACCGTTTCTTCCATCACCGCGATACTGTGCTCCGCTGGGGCGGGCGACCTGCCCAGACCCGCTAGCTTTGCCAGCACGGCCATGGGCGCATAGGCGTGCTCCTGGCTTGTCGCGGCCTGATGCCGTAATTGGTCGCGAAAGGCATCGAGGGTCGCCAAGCGAAAGCGGGCGCGCCCTCTTGGGGTCGTGCGGTCGGCCATAATAAGCCCGCCACGTAAGGCACGGAAAAGCGTTGCTCGATGGACACCCAGGTAACTCGCTGCTTCCTGGACCCCGTACCAGTGTTCATCCGCGGCGTCCTTGTCCGGCTCGTACATCGAAGATGGCTCCCCCTGGTTGACTCCCGCATCCGCGACCCAAGTGGCCGCAATCGCTTCCACAAGCAAGAAATCATACTGCGACATTTGCACCATTTAGTCGCACAACTGGACGAAAGGAACGGATTTGCTTCAAATGCGCCGTTTGGGGCGCTCGTGGAGAGTGACTCCAATAACGATTACCTGTAAAGTAGCTTTAGCAGCCAAGAATTTGATGCGCATATGACTTTTGGCATCACTGTACGAAGCGGTGGAACAATGACCCTGGTCCCCATGGATAACGTGCGTTGGCTGGGTGGACACGATGTCCATATCTGGCTGCCCCGGTTCGCGCGCGCCACGACTTCATGTAGAGGAGACGTCTGATGTCGGAGAATCCTTCTCCATCTGACCTCGTGTTCGATCAGGTGACCGGCGAGAAACGCCCGCGACGCAAGCCAGGTCCCAAACCTGGAACAGAAGCAGCCAAGCGCGGTGGAACAGCGGCACGCGACAAGTACGGCAGCGCCTTCTACTCTCGTATTGGAACAAAGGGCGGGAGTACAGTCCGCGAGCGACATGGTTCAGAGTTCTATACCGACATCGGACGCAAAGGTGGCGAAAGCACCAAACGGAATAAAGGAGTCGAGCACTATTCGCGCATCGGCCGCATCGGCGGCAAACGAGCGCATCACCGCAAAGAGAGCGACGAGCTGGCGCCAGCGAACGGCAAGAGCGCCAGTAAGTAGCAGCGCGCCCGGCGTTCGACCAAACTCATTCCCCGCGAGATTCCCATGCTCCGATAGGTATGCCAGCCAGCATGGAACTCCTCGCGGGGATGATCGTATAGTGTCGCCTACCCGCGCCCGGCGAGTTGTGCGGCCCAGTAGGCGCGCTGCGCCGGGGTAAGTGACGCGCTCGTGGTGAGCATGCCCGCAAGCTCAGGCGCGTCGGCGTCTATGTCCGTAGCTGCGTCCGTGTCCGTATCTGCATTCCCACGGGTCAGCGCCTCCTGGACGCGCTCGCGCAGCACGCCCAGCGCGCCCACGAGATGGAAGACCAGCGCATCCGGTTGGTGATCGAATGGTAGCGCTACGCGGTCCAGCCAGCGCACCGCCTCAGGCGAGAGCATGATCCGCGCCGCCAGCGCCTCCGCATCCATCTCCTGTTCAGCCGCCAGCGCCAGCAAGCCAACCGCCGCGCCTGCCTCTGCCTCCGTCGTCACCGCATATGCGGCCGGAGTCTCGGCGACCATGGCGAGCGCCTCCGCGCCCCCCGCGCCAAAAATGTCGGCGACGGCCCGTTGCGCTCCTAGCGAGAGCGCTGGCGGCGTGACATCTTCGGATGTGCGTTCGACGGGTGGCTCTCCCGCCTGGAGATCGTCGGCCTCCGATTCCGCCACGAGCGCATCGAGCATCGCCGCGTCGGCAAGGTCGCCAGCGGCATCGGGCAGGGTTGCGATCAGCGCGTCCAACTGTGGAGCATCGCCAGCGGCGCGCCGCTCAGCCAGCCACTCGGTCAACGCCAGTGCGTCCAGCGACGGCTCGTGCGAGAGGCGGTCTGGCTGCTGCGATGGCTTGTTGCCCTGCGAGTTACTCACCGTTCGCCTCCTCCCGCTGGCCCGCTGGCGCATCACCCTGCGCCTGCATATAGAGCGCATAGAGCCGTGTGTGGGCCTTGCGGAGCAGATTGCGCACGGTGCGCGACGTGACACCGAGCGCGGCGGCAATTTCGTGCTCGCGGGCGCGCTGCCAGTAGCGCATCACCACCGCTGCCCGTTCGCGTGGCGGCAACTGTTCGACGTACCCGCGCAAATCCGCGAGATCAGCCGCAGTAAATGGATCGCGTGGCTCCGGCAGCGGTGGACCATCGGCGTTGGCAGGTGCATCATCGTCACTTGTCGCGATTTCCGAGAAGAAGAGCACCAGCCACTGGCCCGGTCGGTAGCCATGCCGCTCCAGATAACGCCTGGCGACGTGCGCGCGCGCGAACACCATTGCCCGGCGAAAGAACAACTCCCACCCCTCGCCCTCGCGGAGCGCAAGCTCTTCCCACAGGTGCAGCGCAAGCTCCTGCGCCAGGTCCTCTTCCGCCATCCACATGGCCTCTGGCGCGATGCCCACAAGGCGTCTCACGGTCTGCCGCGCCCAGAAGCCATTCGCCGCCTCGATGCGCGTCAGGAGTACTATGAAGACGTCGCGCGTGACGGCCATCTGGCGCTGGCGCACCGCATGGCGCAAGATCGCCACGAGCGTCCCCGACGAGACGCCACCCTCACGCGCGCGGAGCCGCTGCCAGGCGAGCGGGGTGAGCGCCACGCCCCAGCCGGGGAGACGGCCCAACTCGAAGGCGCGACGCGCGCGTGCCAGGGCAATAAGCTCGCCGGGCTGGTGTACCTCCACCGGTCTATCGGCTCCTACTCTTCCTTGTGACTCCTGCGATAACCGTTTTCTCGCACTAGTCTACCATCGGCGACAATGTCTCCATACCT
>JAICKD010000665.1 GCA_025928125.1 Ktedonobacterales bacterium | reverse complement strand
TGTCGGCGGCATGGTCATCGTCTATGCGCACTGGTGGGCGTGGTATGGCGGCTGGTTCTGGGGGCCACGCTTCTTCCTCTTCGCGTCGATTCCCGCCGCATTGGTCCTGGCCGTCCGGCTGCATGCCCGCGACGCCGGGCTGGGAGCGAATCTACTGACACTCGCCGCTCTGGCCCTCTCGTTCTGGGTGGGCATCAACGGGGTCGTCTTCGAGCAACAAGGGCTAGATGCCTGCACGGCGCACAACTACGCTCAGGAATTTCTCTGTCAGTTCACCCCCGAATTCAGCGCGCTCTGGCATCCCTTCGTCGTCTATGAGCCTCTTTCCCCTGGCGCTATACTATACACTGCCACCAGCAGCGCTATCTTTCTCTATCTCGCGCTGCCGCTGCTCATACGCATGACCCGCCAGATCGCGGATTGGCTTCGTGGCACAGCGGCGGTGTACCTGCGCCGGGAGGCCTGGCGCCTGTGAGCCGAGCTTGTGTGACTGTGGGGGAACTGTGGGGAGATGACCGATTAAATGGAACCGAATGAGGATATCGCCGCGCCAGATCCATATACGGAAGACATAGATACCGTTGAGATGCCCGTGGCAACACCCAGACCGACTCTGGAGCAGCCCGATACGCCTGCGGATGAAGTGGTCGATGCGGGGGCGATTGAAGACGCCGAGACGACGATCCTCGGCAGCGTGGGAGCGGCCGATACGTCCGATATATCCAGCGAGGACACGATCCAGTTCCCCGCCAGTAGACCCGTCGCTGAGCGCGTAGATGATGACGTGGCCCTGGCCGATACGATGGTCGAGACGCCCGCAGTGCTCATGCCGGTCGTGCATGCTGTACCAGGCCCACCATCATCGAAAGTGCAGGCCACCACAAGCGCACAGACTTTCCGTAGCAGTATCGCCCAAATTCCCTGGCTGCGCTATCCCGAGTTCTGGCTGGTGGTAGCGCTGGCGGCGTTCCTGCGCCTCTGGAGTATCGACCTGTCAGAAATCCTGAGCAATCAGATCCAACAACTCATTCTGGCGCGCGGCGCATGGCTGCATGGCGCGCTGCCCGTCACCGGCGTCGCGACATCCATCGGCGATCTGAGCCCGCCATTGACCATCTATGCGGCAGCGCCGTTCATGGTGTTTGGCAAAGATCCTCTGCTCGCAACGATCGCGCTTGCGCTCTGGAACGTACTCGGTGTCATACTCTGCTATATCTTCGCCAACCGCTATTTTGGCCGCGTCGTCGCCGCGAGTGGCGCGCTGCTCTTCGCCACATCAGGCATGGCTGTCTACTACAGCCGCTCGGTCTGGGCGCCAAGCTATCTGCCGCCCGTCCTTATCCTGTGCATGCTCATGCTCTTCCTCGGCTGTATCAGCGGTCGGCGCGGCTGGTTCGCGCCCCATGTCGCGCTTCTCATCATGGCGATTCAAATTCTGCCAGCCGCCGCGCTGCTGATTCCTGTCTCGGTGGTGGGCTTCCTGCTCGCTCCGCGCAAAGCGTGGCCGTCGCGGCGTGAGTGGGCGCTAACTATCGGCCTCGTGCTGCTGCTCCTCGCGCCAACCCTGCTCTGGGAGTCGATGACATCATTCCACGATATTCGCGCTATTGGGAACTACTTCAACAACAACGGCGGCACGTTCAGTCTCGACGTGTTTCGCCTGCTTGCGACGATGCTCGGCGCGCCGAATTCCGGGGAGCTTGGGGCAAATAGCCTTTATGCGCAGACTGGCTCCTGGGCGGGCATCGTCAACGCCGTGGCGATCCTCTGTTTTGTCGCGGGATTCGCGGTGCTGACGGTGCGCCTGGGGCGGGTCGGCCTCTACGTCTGGCGCGAAGGCGTCGTCTCCGCGACCGACCGGCAATCGCGGCGGCGCAGTGGATTAGTCGCCATCTGGCGCGGATTGCGCGCTGAGCCTGTCTGGCGCGCGCATCTGCTGCTCTGGCTCTGGATCATCGTCCCGCTTGTGCTGCTCCTGTGGCACACGAGCGCACTCCATAGCTACGATCTGCTCGTCCTCTACCCGGCCGTCTTCATCGTGGACGGGTTCGCCTTTCAGGCCGCTTTCCGAGCGGCTGAGAAGTGGGTTCCTCGGGCGACATTCGCGCGCCAGGTTGCCCCCGCCGTCATCCTCACGGCGCTCACCGTGCTGGTGCTCGCGCAGGTCTTCCAGTCCGCGCTCTACCCGGCGGCGCTTGCCAGCGGATCGTATAACGCCTTCGTCAGCGCGTCCCCCGACCCCGGACGCGGCTATCCGCTGGCCGAACTGGAGCAATTGGACACCGCTCTTGGCGCCCTCCAGGCTGAACAGCACGCGCGTACCATTTTCGTCAGCCTGCCCACATCCGAACTGTACCGCGATCCCATCGAGTACATGACAGTGGCCGAGCACAGCGACCGCGTCGGCTCTGCTGCGAATTGTCTCGTGATGCCCACGCCAGATGAAGGGCCAGCGTTGATGGTGGCCACACAACCCGCGGGGCCAGCGAACAGCCTGATGAGCAGCCTGCCGATGTTGAAGCCGGTCGCCAACCTGGCGATGGCGGGCAGCGCCGCTATCGCGGTCTATCAGCTATCGGGCAAGTTGCCGCCATTGATCGGCGAACAGGCGATGTCGCCAATCACGTTCGCCGATGCGGCGGGCAATGGG
>JAICKD010000420.1 GCA_025928125.1 Ktedonobacterales bacterium | reverse complement strand
TCGCACCCTCACCCGCGCCGTGCTGTGCGCCCTCCACCAGGTGCAGCACCGCCGTCTTTAGCCCGCTGAAGCTGAAGTCCCACGTGCCATTGAGCCAGGCACGGGGCAGCCGGAACGGATTTTTCCGCGAAGGGTCGCGCTGCGCCGCCGCCTGCTGAATCGCCGGGCCGCCGGGATAGCCCAGGCCCATCACCCGCGCCACCTTGTCGAATGCCTCGCCCGCCGCATCGTCGCGCGTCTGGCCGAGCAGCTCGTAGCGCCCGTGGCGGGGAATCGAGACCAACTCGCTGTGCGCGCCCGAAATGACCAGCGCCAGCAGGGGAAAGCGCGGATCGCCGGGCCACTCGTCCTCGGAGCTATCAGGTGGCTCGCCGGGGGTTTCGCGCAGCCAGTTGGCATAGATATGCGCCTCCAGGTGGTTGACGCCGATGAAGGGCAGCCCACGCGCGAGCGCCAGCGCCTTGCCGCCTGTCAGCCCAACCAGCAGCGAGCCAGCCAACCCTGGCCCATACGTCGCCGCGATGGCGTCGATATCATCCCAGGTCACCGACGCCTCACGCAGCGCCGCCTCGACCACGGGAATCAGCGCGTCCAGCTGATGGCGCGAGGCCACCTCGGGTACGACGCCGCCGTAGCGCTCGTGGATGCTGGCCTGAGAGGCGACGACGTTGGAGCGGATGACGCGGCCATGCTCGATAACGGCCGCGCCGGTCTCGTCGCAGGAGCTTTCTATTGCCAGAATGCGCATAGGGGCTACTTTCCTGTTGCCGATGTCGTGGATGTTGCGGATGTTGCGGACGGGACTACGCCAGTTGCGCAGTGCCACTGGTGGCGTCGGTACCCTTGTCCTTCTCCTCAGCGGCCAATCGCGCCGCCAGCGCCTGCGTCAGATGGAAATAGCGCTCGCGATAGTGATTCGACATGATATCTTCGGTCCACATGATGAGCGCGTCTTCCCCATTGTCGCTGTAATAGCGCCGACGGACGCCCTGCTCGCGGAACCCGTACTTGTGATAGAGGTTCTGCGCAACGGAGTTGGAGACACGCACCTCCAGCGTCACCTGGCGCGCGCCGATGTCATAGGCGATATCGAAGAGCGAGGTCAGCAGCAGCTCGCCGAGGCCGCGATGGCGGTAGTCGGGATGGGTGGCGATGGTCGTGATGTGCGCCTCATCCACCATCAGCCAGAGGCCCGCGAAGCCCACAATGTTAGAGATCTCCGGCGGCTGTTGCGGCTGCGGGCGCGCCAGCAGCGAGAGCGGAAACGGTCGCCGCCCCGAATCGGATGGGCTATCGCTCCCCACCTGGATGGACATCTGGGTATCCCGCTCGACGACATAATGAGCCAGTGGGTTATCCTGCAATTCCTTGCGATACGAACTGGCTGGCCAGGTAGAGGAATAGGCAAGCTTCTCGATCTCGATCACCCGCGGGATATCCGCCAGCGTCATCCGGTTCACGACGTAGCGCATCGGCTATTCTCTCTCCTCTCGGCGCATCGTTGCGCTACCCTGCTGTGTTGCTATGATCGCGTTGCCTGCCGCCTCGTCGGCGCCCTTGTCTTGCGTCGGGAGCCGTCGGCGCGCGCTGGTGGTGATGGCGGGCCGCCGGAGGTAGAGCGGCTCCAGCGCCACAGGATCATCATAGCGCTGAGCAGCGGACCGTGCCAGCGCCAGTTCCGCCAGCCAACCAGCCCGGCGCTCATCCAGCGCCGACGCCGCCCGGAACCGGCTGCCGAGCGCCTGCGCCAGCGTCGCGCGCGTCTCGGGCGACATCTCGCCGCAGCAAAATGCCTCACTATGAATCTGCGCAGCAAGTTCGGCGGCTGTCAATACTGTGTAGCCAACAACCGGCTCCCAGCGTGCGGCTTCGGGCTGGGCCGAGTCATAGATCGCGGCGTATACCTGCCCGCGTCCCGCCTCAAGTATAGCGCAAATCGTGCCGCCGATGAGGTGATGTCCCCAGGCGATGATGTCGAGTGTCGGCACGCCATAGAGCGGCACGTCGCGCGCGAAGGCGAGCGATTTCGCCGTCGCCAGCGCCACCCGCACGCCGTTGAACGAGCCGGGGCCGAGCGCCACCGCGACGCCTGTCAGGTCGTTCATGGTCAGACGCGATGCCGCCAGCAGCCATTCGAGCCGTTCCAGCAGCTCCGTGCTGTGACGCTGGCCCACCTGCCACGTCAATTCGGCCACGAGCCGCGCATCGTCCGGCGCGCCTGCGGAGTCTGCGACAAGCGCGACGCTGGCGACGCTGGTGGAGGTGTCGAAGGCGAGCAGCATAAGTCAGCGACCTCTCTCGGCGGCTGCCACAAACGCCCGCAGCAGCGCGGCGCCACGCGCCCCACTGGCGGAACAGGTCAGCGCGCGTTTTGCCCCACCATCTGTCGCGATGGCAATGCGCAGCCAACTCGCGGGCCAGAGCGTCGCGCCATCCGCCGCGACGCCGCGATCCGCCCACTCGACGACGCAGACGCTCTCGCCGCCGAAGTAGTCCTCGAAGCCCAGCGCGAACAGCTCTTCGGGGTCTTCGATGCGATAGAGATCGAAGTGATAGAGTGGCAGGCGGCCCATATACTCTTTGAGCAGCGTGAAAGTTGGGCTGTTGATCGTCTCGCGCACGCCCAGCCCCGCGCCAATGCCCTGCGTCAGCGCCGTCTTGCCCGCGCCGAGCGGCCCCTCCAGCAGCACGACATCGCCCGGACGCAGCAGCCCGCCCAGCAGCGCGCCGAGCCGGTGGGTCTGGCTGGCGCTCGCGCTGTGCAGCGTCACATGCGACGCATCGGGTACGACGGACATGGCGGGCAATCCTCTCGGCGGACCTCACCCCCAGCCCCTCCCCTGCGAGGGGAGGGGAGCCAGAGGACGCAGGAAACTACGCAGGGCGGTACGCGGTATTATAGCCCATCAACAGCCTTAACGCCGCCTTGACGCGCCCAGTAGCGCGGGCTACACTTCACTTTATGAATCATACGGACCGCCGCATATCTGGCACAAGAGGTGCGCGCAGTCTCGATTCATTGGGGGAGGATAGACACCATGGCACAACCATCGTCACTGACCGACCGCGCCTCGCTGGATGGCGCGTCAGCGAATGGCGCGAGTCCGCCCGACACGGCAGCAGCCACTCAGGCTCCTGTCGCGGTCCCGCGTCAGCGCACACGCTGGCCCGACGATATCGACGTCATCTTCGAGAAAGACCCGGCGGCCTGCACGATCTTCGAGGTGCTCACCTATCAGGGATTGCATGCGGTCCTGCTGCACCGCCTCGCCCATGCGCTCTACGCGCGCCACGTGCCGTTCATCCCACGGCTGATCTCGCAGATTGCCCGTCTGGTGACCGGCGGCATCGAGATTCATCCGGGGGCGCGCATCGGGCGGCGCTTCTTCATCGACCACGGCACGGGCGTCGTCATCGGCGAGACGACGGAGATCGGCGACAACGTGATGTTGTATCATCAGGTCACGCTCGGAGCGACCGGCTGGTGGAAGCATCGCGGCGACGGGCGTGTCAAGCGCCACCCGACCATCGAGGATAACGTCACAATCGGCGTCGGGGCGTCGGTGCTGGGGCCAATCACCGTTGGGCATGACAGCAAGATCGGCGCGATGGCGCTGGTGCTCGAATCGCTGCCCGCGTGCTCGGTGGTAATGGCGCAACCCGCCCGCCTTCAGATTCGCCCCGGCGCGGCCAAGGAGCTGGAACCACAGTGGGACGAGGAATCGGGCAACGACTACGTGATCTAGGTGGGATGGAGCGGCCATGAGTTCGGAGTCGTCGGCGGGGGCGGACGTCAAGCTGGTCGAGCGTGGCGTTGCGGTGCGTGGCGTGCGGCTGGCGTCGGCGATGAACGACACCCCGCGCGCGCTGCTGGCGCGGGCGCCGCTGATTGTGCTGCCCGCCGCCGCGTTCGCCTGGCAGGACTACACGACCGTCCTCGAACACTTCGCCTCCGAGCGGCGCGTCTTCACCCTCGACTGGCCCGGCTTCGGCGCCTCGGAGAAGCCCGCGCCCGACGCCTTCACCTATA
>JAICKD010000501.1 GCA_025928125.1 Ktedonobacterales bacterium | reverse complement strand
GAGGTCGCGCTGGTCGGGCGGCTGCGTGCCGCGCTGGCGCGGCTCAATCCCGGCATGCCGGAGGAGGCGCGCGAGGATGCCCTGCGCCAGACGCTACGGGTCGGTGGGCCGGGGTTGGTCGAGAGCAATCGCCGCTTCCACGCGCTGCTGACTGGCGGCGTCCCCGTCGAGGTCAAGCGGCCTGATGGCTCGATGGCGGGCGACCGCGCCTGGCTGGTAGATTTCGACGCTCCGGAGCGCAACGACTGGCTCGCCGTCAACCAGTTCACTATCATCGAGGGCCGCGCCAACCGCCGCCCCGACATCGTCATCTTCGTCAATGGTCTGCCGCTGGCCACGCTGGAGTTGAAGAACGCCGCCGACGAGAACGCCACCATCGCCGGAGCCTGGAACCAGTTCCAGACCTACAAGCGCGACATCCCCTCGCTCTTCGTCTACAACGAGGCGCTGGTCATCTCCGATGGGCTGGAGGCGCGGCTCGGTTCGCTCACCGCCGACTTCGAGCGCTTCATGCCGTGGCGCACCATCACTGGCGATGATCTCGCGCCCCGCAGCGCGCCAGAGCTAGAGACGCTGCTGCGCGGCGTCTTTGACCAGCGTCGCTTCCTCGATCTCGTGCGCCACTTCGTCGTCTACGAGGTGGATGGCGCGCAAATCGCCAAGAAGCTCGCCGCCTACCACCAGTACCACGCCGTCAACAAAGCGCTGGCCTCCACGCTGCGCGCCGCTGCGCCCGAAGGCGATCAGCGTGTCGGCGTCGTCTGGCATACCCAGGGCAGCGGCAAGAGCCTCTCGATGCTCTTCTACGCGGGCAAACTGATCGCCCAGCCAGCCATGCGCAATCCCACCCTGGTCATTGTCACCGACCGCAACGACCTCGACGACCAGCTGTTCGGCACGTTCTCCGCCTGCCGCGACATCTTGCGCCAGACGCCCGTGCAGGCCGAGAGCCGTGACCACCTGCGCAAGCTGCTGCACGTCGCGTCGGGTGGCATCATCTTCACCACCGTCCAGAAGTTCCTGCCAGCCGCTGCTCAATCCACCACCGCTGGCGCGGCAGCGCCTGCGTCTACACTCCTGCGCGTCGCGGAGGAGCCAGGCGAGCGGTACCGCGCGGGCGCGCTCACCGACCGGCGCAACGTCGTCGTCATCGCCGATGAGGCCCACCGCAGCCAGTACGACTTCATAGATGGTTTCGCACGCCATCTGCGCGACGCCCTGCCCAACGCCTCCTTCATCGGCTTCACTGGCACGCCTGTCGAGTTGACCGACCGCAGCACGCCCGCCGTCTTCGGCGACTACATTGATGTCTATGATATCCAGCGCTCCGTAGAGGATGGCGCGACCGTGCGCATCTACTACGAGGGGCGACTGGCGCGGCTCGCGCTGGACGAAGCCGAGCGCCCACGCATTGACCCAGCGTTCGAGGAGGTCACGGAGGGCGAGGAGGCCGCTGCGAAGGAGAGGCTCAAGAGCAGGTGGGCGCGGCTGGAGGCGATGGTGGGCGCCGAGCGGCGCATCGCCCAGGTCGCGGAGGATATCGTCACCCATTGGGAGCGCCGCGCCGAGGCGCTCGAAGGCAAGGCGATGATCGTCTGCATGAGCCGCCGCATTGCCGTAGACCTCTACAACGCCATCGCCGCCCTGCGCCCCGCCTGGCATGCCGACGAGGATGAGACGGGCGCGATCAAGGTTGTCATGACTGGCAGCGCCGCCGACCCGCTGGCGATGCAGCCGCACATCCGCAGCAAGACGCGCCGCGAGGCGCTGGCCCGCCGATTCAAGAATCCCGCTGATCCGCTGCGGCTGGTGATCGTGCGCGATATGTGGCTGACCGGATTCGATGCGCCCTGCCTGCACACGATGTACGCCGATAAGCCGATGCGCGGCCACGGTCTGATGCAGGCGATCGCGCGCGTCAACCGTGTCTTCAAGGACAAGCCGGGTGGCCTCGTCGTGGACTACCTGGGTCTGGCCGACCAGCTCAAGCGCGCCCTGCAAGACTACACCGAGGGCGACCGCGATCAGGCGGGCATCCCGCAGGAGGTCGCCGTCGCCATCCTGCGCGAGAAGTACGAGATCGTCGCGGCAATGTTCCACGGCTTCGACTACTCACGCTACTTCAGCGGCGCGCCGGGCGAGCGGCTGGCGACCATCCCCGCCGCGATGGAGCACATCCTCACGCTGCGGGAGGGCAAAACACGCTTCCTGGTCGCCACGCTCGAACTGTCGAAAGCCTTTGCGCTGGCCGTGCCTGCGGATGAGGCGCTCGCCATCCGCGATCACGTCGGCTTCTTCCAGACGCTGCGGGCGGCGTTTACTAAGGTCACGCCGACCGAGGGCAAGACGCGCGATGAGCTGGAGAGCGCCATTCGCCAGCTCGTCTCGCGAGCGGTAAGCGCCGATGAGGTCATAGACATTTTCGCCGCTGTCGGCCTGAAGGCTCCCAATATCGCCATCCTCTCCGACGAGTTTCTGGCCGAGGTACGCGACCTGCCGCAGAAACATCTTGCGCTGGAGATGTTGCGCAAGCTGCTCAACGGCGAGATCGCTCAGCGCGCCCGCCGCAACCTAGTCGAGTCGCGCTCCTTCTCCCAGCGTCTGCAAGCGGCCATCAACCAGTACCAGAACCGCGCGATTGATACCGCCGAGGCGATCCAGCAACTGATTGACCTGGCGAAAGAGATGCGCGCGGCGCAGCGGCGCGGCGAGGCTGTCGGCCTGACCGACGACGAATTGGCCTTCTATGACGCGCTCGAAGTCAACGATAGCGCCGTCAAAGTGCTGGGCGACGACACCCTGCGCGACATCGCCCGCGAGCTGGTGCGCCTGATGCGCGCGAATGTCACCGTTGACTGGACAGTGCGCGAGACCGCTCGCGCCCACCTGCGTGTCCTCGTCAAGCGTCTGCTGCGCAAGTATGGCTACCCACCCGACAAACAGGAGCGCGCCACCCAGACCGTTCTGGAGCAGGCCGAACTCATCTGCAAAGACTGGGCGTTCGCCTGACACGCTGCGCTGCGGACGCCTATCCAGATGAGTCATATCACTTCTGGTCTGGCTGTTGTCGTTGCGCCGAACCCTCACCCCCAACCCCTCTCCCAGCGGGCGAGGGGAGCCGGATTTCCCTCTCTCCTCGCGGGAGCGTGGGCCAGGGGGTGAGGTCGCGCCTGGATCGCTGTGAGCGCCATGCCAGAGGAGTCGCTATCTCTCAGGCTGCTGCCCTGGCTCCACTGCCTGCGCTGCCAACTCCATCTACGACTGCGGCGCCAGGTGCGTCCGATGAACTGCCGAACTGGTTCGCGCTGTCTTTGCTGCTCCGGGCATGCGCGCCGCCACACGCCTGTCCGGCGCCGATTATGCGACCCAGCGCCACAGGACAGGGCGCCTGCGCGGCAGGAGGATTCCGCCGCGCGCAAGCAGGAAGGGATGAACAACTATGCAGCTCGCGCTACGCATCGTCGGGATGATTGTCGGCTTCTGCGCCG
>JAICKD010000707.1 GCA_025928125.1 Ktedonobacterales bacterium | reverse complement strand
GTTTTCTCCGCTGATTGGCGCCTCCCGCGATGGTGGCGTGCAAAATTGGCCGGGTGAATTGCGCTACCGAACGGCGGACGTGTATCATTGTTGTGCTATTACCAGGAGCGGGAGATACCGCGCACTCACGCCGGGACGAGCCACACGCTGAGTCATGAGTGAAGGGGCGACCTGGCTGATCTGTTGAGCCGAAGGAATCGGTCAGAGGAATAATCAGCGCAGAGACACATAGAGAGAATTGTGCGGCAGAGATGTCGCAGGGGAGATACATGGGTCAGAGCCGTCAAATGTCACGTCCATTGCGGGTTGCTATCGATGCGCATATGGTTGGCGAACACGAAACCGGAAACGAAACGTACGTAGTCAACCTCATACGCGGTCTCGCAAGCCTTGGCCCACAGGCTCCCGCAACGCAGTATCTGCTGTACTCGACCCACCCGGAGCGACTAGACGCGTGCGGCCCGCTTCCACCCTACTTTGCGCGCCGTCGCGTCGCCCCAGCGACATCCACGCTACGTATCACAATGGGCATGCCCGCACGCGTGCTGGCGGACCATGTCGATGTGCTGCATGTCACGTACATCGCGCCACCAGTGGTATCCGCCGCAGTTGTCGCCACCGTCCACGACATTTCCTACGAACTCTACCCCGAGATGTTCTCAGGGCGTGACCTGGCTATTCTCAAAACGCTGGTGCCACGCACGATACGGCACGCGCACACCGTTATTACCGATTCTGAGAGTTCCCGCCGCGAAATCGTGAACCACTACAAGGTTGACCCTGAGAAGATCAAGGTCATCTATCTCTCTATCTCATCAAGTTACCGCGTGCTTCATGACAGAACTGAGGTCGAGAGCGTCATGGCGCGTCATGGTATCACTGGCAGATATCTGCTGGCGGTGGGTAACCTGCAACCACGCAAGAACCTGCCGCGCCTGGTGCGCGCCTTCGCTCAGGCCAAACGCACGGGCGCATACGACGGACGCCTGGTGCTTGTCGGCAAGAGCCTGTGGCGTGAATCGCAGATCTTCCAGGAGATTCGCCAGCATGGCCTTGAGGACGAAGTCATTGCTACCGGCTATATTTCCGAGGATGATGTCGTCGCGCTGTACAATGGAGCCGACGCGTTCGTCTATCCCTCGATCTACGAAGGATTCGGCCTACCACCACTCGAGGCGATGGCATGCGGTTGTCCCGTCATTACGGGGAATACCTCGTCACTGCCTGAGGTGGTCGGCTCGGCTGGGATCATGGTAGATCCAACCTCTGAGGAGGAGATTACACGAGCGATTGTGGCGATGACCAGTGACGCTCAGCTCAGGAACGATTACATCAGGCTGGGGTTGGAGCGGGTCCAGCACTTCTCGGCTACCGCTGCCGCGAAAGGCACGCTGGACGTATATTATGATGCGGCGGACAGACGCCATTCGTCTGACCGCGCGCGTGATGTCAAGTAATCCACGAAACATCCTTCATAAACAGTGGAGCGCGGCATGTCGACTGATGGGAATAGAGGATCGGGCTGGCCTCGAGATTCGAGTGAGCCAACGCCAACACCAGCGCCAACTCGATACGGCCCGGACAATCCGTATAATCCGTATGAAGGCTACGAGTACGATCCCTATGACTTCAGCGGCATATTTTCGGACACTGATTTCCAGGTAACCGACGCGCGCCTCCGCGTCGTTGTGCCGACGACCGAGTCTCCTACACCACCATCCGTTTCCGTTCCGATAGGGCGGCCTTCGTCCAACACGAACTCGCTCAAGGCCATCGGCAACTCGGTCGGGATTATTGCCGCGCAGATT
The DNA here is from genome assembly GCA_025928125.1 of Ktedonobacterales bacterium. GTDB lineage: Bacteria > Chloroflexota > Ktedonobacteria > Ktedonobacterales > JADMIN01 > DAHUXT01. The sequence goes on along the minus strand of JAICKD010000707.1, from coordinate 633 downwards.
ATCAATAAACTCGTCACCTATATCGCGTTTATCATTGCGGCGGCGGCCCTTTCGGTGCAAGACTTCTCGATCTATGTGCTCGTCTTGACTGGCAAAGAACTGCTCAACTCCATCACGACCTTTGGCTGGGATCAGGTACTGATTCGTACCCTGTCACACACGTCCAGCGCCGAGGTGCGCAAGCGATTGTTACGCGATGGTGTGGCGCTGAAACTAGGGGCATCACTGGTCTGCGCCGTTGTCATCGTCATTGCGCTGTACATTATGGGTACAAGCGCGGATGTCATCGCGGGAACCGTCATTGTGGTGGGCGATCTCATTCTCGCCAATCTCGGATCGAGCTTGATGACGTATTATCGCGCGCGGCTCGATGCCCGGGCGCCAACGATAGCCCAGGCCATTGCGCGCGCCATGTATCTCATCGCCCTTGCCGTCGCCGCGCATATGGGTGGCAACTGGCTGGTGATGCTTGAATTGCTGCTGATCTCGGATGCCGCTATCTGCGTCATCCTCACGGTCCTGCTCAGCAGACGCCTCGGCCACGTCGGTCTTGCGCCAGAACGACATATACGCTCGATGCTTCCCCAGGTGATCTCGCTTGGAATCGCGGGCATCGGCATCCTGGCCTACCAT
>JAICKD010000531.1 GCA_025928125.1 Ktedonobacterales bacterium | reverse complement strand
TACGGAACGAGCGCTCCAACTCGCCGATGCTCTCGACGCCATGCGACACCCAGCCGTACGTCGCGATAGCGCCATCCACCAGCGCGACAAAGCAGCGCCGCCCACCGTCGAAGCGCCGCCGCACCTCGGTTGCCGTGGCAAACCCCATCACGCTGGCGAGCGCCTCGGCATCACCAGAATGCGCCTCCCGCAGTACTGCTTCTCGCCCAGGGACGACCGGCGCGACTCCTTTCCCGCCACACTCGCGCACCCAGAGCGTGCCGCGCTCGAAGGCCCACAGATGGAGATCGCGCATGGCTCAGACTCCTCACGCAGCGGATAGGCGCCAACTAGAGGGACTCTTTGCACTGCGAGAGCTCTTCGATGGCCTGGGCAAGATGGCTGTCGTTCACGTTGTAATCGCCCGCCGCGACGCGGATACGATGGGCGTGTAGCAGCACATCGGCGACGGTGCAGCCCGCTGGCGGGACGAACTTATAGCAAGCAAGCTCCAGCCGCTGGCCGTTGGGATCGCGGAAGTAGATCGAATCCATGAAGCCACGGTCAATCGGGCCGGTATTCTCGATGCCAAGCTCGTTGAGCCGCTCGACTACCTGGGTATAGACCGCATGCGAGACGGTGAGCGCCATGTGATGCAGATTGCCGATATCTTCGGGATTGGGAGTGGTGTCGTTCTCGCGCGTCGGCCGGACGAAGTAGGTCAGCAGACGACCATCGCCAGCATCGAAATACAGATGCTCTTCGTTCGGCACGTCCAGATTGGGCTGGTCGAGGACCAGTCGCATGCCGAGCACACCCTGATAGAAGTCGATGATCGCGTCGCGGTTGGAGCCGACGAAGGTGAGGTGATGGACACCCTGCACCTGTATCTTAGCCATGGGAGTGTCTCCTGGTGTTCGGGGCTGCCCCCTCCCCTAACCCCTCCCCCTAAAGGGAGAGGGGGAGCCAGAATGCCACCCGGTGGAGCGAGGTACGTGATGGGCCACCTTCGCGGCATTCATGCCGCGGCTAATCCCTTCCGAACCGCACCCGCTCGCCATCGAAGGTCGCCCTCGTCTCTGGTTCTGGTTCCCCTCTCCCTTTAGGGGGAGGGGCTAGGGGAGGGGGCCGCTGCCCACGCTATCTCAAATCCTGAAGAAGAGCGTGCGCGCCTTCGCGATCACCTGCGGGTCGCCGGTTGCCGCGCCACCCTCGATGCGCCCGAAGGTCGTCAGCACGAACTCGGACTCATCCTCATAGTGAATCGTGGCTGGCAAATGCGAAACATCATCGGTCGGCTCGTAGCTGAACTGCCCGTCCTTGACGTGTACATGCCATTTGCCACCCCAGTCGCCGTCCACGACGATGCCATACTCGATATCCACGTCCTTCGCCGAATCCTGGTCCACCGTGGACATCATCAGGATGAACATATACGGAACGAGCACGCCAGCGGTCCGCTGGTCCAGCTTGCCGTTTTTGTCGCCCAGTCCCCAGCGCATATCCCAGCTATGCACGCCGTAGTCCATGATCTGGAAGGCGGGATAGAAGAACGTCGGCAGCGGCCCCATGAAGACGTGGGTGACGTTGAAGCCGCCCCACTCGTCGGCGGTGAGGCCGTCCAAGATGGTCATCAGCCGGTCGGAGTCCGCCTTCAGGCGCGCGATAGCCTGGTCGCGCGGGAGATCGCGGAAGGTCAGTGCGACCCGGTCAAGCTCCTGCGCCATCACCAGCAGGCCAAGCGATTCGGCGGGCTCGCCGCGATGCGCCATATCCCAGCGGGTGAGGTAGCCCTCGGTGACGTCGATCATATGGCCGACGAGGTCGCGCACCTCCCAGTGACCGCTGCGTGTGGGCGACTCCCAGTTCTGCGGGGCGTCGATGATCGAGTAGAATTTGCCCCGCTCGGTACGCACTACGTCGAGAACGGTGTCTTTGGCGCTGTAGTCCATCGGATTGATTGCCACGAGTAGCTTCTCCTCTTGCTGAACAGGACGCCCATCGAGGTCGCAATCGTCATGACACACTACACGTTCAGCCTACATGTACAGTAGACCAGCTACGTCACCACGCTTCACGCAACAACGTTTCAATGTCGGCGACATCGCCGATAGGTCGCGGGTCGTTCTGGACCGTGCGACTGGCGAAGGCCATCCGCGCCAGATCGGGGAGTCGCCGCTCCTCGATGCCCAGCTCACGCAGACGCGCGGGGAGCCGCATCGCGGCCACCCACTCCGCCACCTGCCGCGCCGCCGCCGCTGCTAGCGCCTCGTCGCTCTGCCCTGCGACAACGACGCCCATTGCTACCGCCGCCTCGGCCAGTTGCGGCGCGATGGCCCGCGCGTGGAAGCGCATCACATGCGGGAGCATGACGCTATTGGCGTCGCCATGCGCGACCCCGGTTGTCCCACCGATGACGTGACAGATCCCGTGGTGCAGCCCCATCGCCACATGGGCCAGCGCCGTCCCCGCCAGGAACGCGCCGCCAAGCATCTCGTCGCGCGCCGCCGCGTCGTCGCCGTGGGTATAGCAGCGGAGCAGCGCGTGGGAGATGGCGCGTAGCCCACCGGCCGCCGCCGCTGAGGCAAGCGGATTGCGCGCGGTGGAGTAGAGCGCCTCGACGCAGTGGGCGACGGCGTTGATGCCTGTGCCAGCCGTCATGTGTGGGGGCAGATCGAGTGTCAGCAGCGGATCATAGACGACGAGCCAGGGCGTGACGTTAGCGTCGGTGCGGGTGACCTTGCGCGTCCCGCCGTCCTCCCGCTCGGTAACGCCGAAGACCGGGGTCATCTCCGAACCGGCGTAGGTGGTGGGGATGGCGATCACTGCGACGCGCGGGTCGGCTGATTGCGACGCCAGCGCCGCACTGACGGCTTTGGCGGTGCCAATGGCGCTTCCGCCGCCGAGGCCAAGCACGGCGTCCACCTGATATTGATCGGCCAGCGCGGCGGCATCGGCCACCTGGAGTGCGGGAACATGCGGCTGCACATCCTCGTACGTGATCGCCAGCCGCTCGCCCAGCGCGGCCTCGATGGGCGCGAGGTGTCCGCGCGCGCGGAAGCTGGGGGTCGTGCAGAGCATGACCCGTCGCCATCCAGCCTGGGCCACGGCATCGCCAAGCTGGGCGACGGAGTCAGCGCCGAAGATGATGGTCTGTGCGGAATTGGTCAGTCGAAAAGCACTCATCCCGATGGTCCGTAAGCCGCTACCCGAATCTCGCGCTACGGGGACGAGCTACGCGCCTGCTAGACTACATCATAGTTTACGCATAAAGTAACACATGGTTTACAACTAAAGTGTCATACGAAG
>JAICKD010000172.1 GCA_025928125.1 Ktedonobacterales bacterium | reverse complement strand
GTTGCTCTATGCTCGTGTGTCTGGCAGTGACCGGATTGTCGCGACCTATTGCGTGGTACTCCCGATCTCATTCTCGATAGGGAAATATCTGCCGCCGATGTTCGCGGGTCAGTTGCCTGTGGACGCGCTGAATGAAGGAGTATCGGCTGTCAGCGCCATGCCGATCCCGCCAATGTTCGAGGATGTCGAGTCGTTCGATGTCCTGCGCCAGCTCGCTGAGAAGCGCGCCGATGACCTCTGCGATATGGGTACTTTGGTTGTGTCAGATGACAACGCTCGCCTCCAGTTCGCTGCTGAGGGGAGCGCGGAATACGGTGAATTGTATGGCGCGTATCAGTCGCGTTGGCCCACAGTTGTGTCCTCGTCGCATGATGTCCCACTTGATGACCTGGATGTGAGTGACGTTCTCGCGTCTATGTTGCCTGAGCGTGAGCGCCTCGGCGAACTTGCCAAACTGATCAGCCAGGCACGCTATGCGCTCGAGTTGGGCGACCGACATGCGCTGGATAAGGTCGCGGCGGATATGCGACGGCTTGCCCGCCCACTGCCGGAAAAATATCGCGCCGAGCAGTTGATCGAGGCGGCATTACGCCCGGATGCGGCCGGACCGAAATTGGCGGGACTCTACCTTCAGCGCGCCTATAAGATTCTCGACGAGGATTACATGAGCATCCCACCGATTGACGCCCAGATTCGGGCAATCGGCGATGGCGCGCCACGTGGGAACATCGACGACGATACGCCGTCTGGCGCTTCGGACGCACCGTCTGACGATCCAGAGGTGGAATAGTTTTTCGCACGCAAAAGGAGCGACGCAACGGCTATGGCGACGACGATCTATGCAGATACGACTCCCCTGCTTGAGGCCATCGCTGCCTCCGACACCGACCGCATCATCCAGGAGACGATTTCTCTTTTGGGGAAACAGAAGGTACCGGCCGCGAAAATCGCCGGGCGGGTTGGCCTGGCAGCGCTGTGGGGAAACGCAGATCCGCATGCGCTTACGGTGCTGGCTACGGTAGGGCGCGTCTCGACGTGGATGCGAACGATTCCAGCAGGGCCAGAGCCGGGGGACGATGTTCGCCGCCAGCTCGCGCCTGCCTATCCGCTCATCCAGTCGTTTCTCGCAGTCGCGGACGCAGTGCGTAAAGGGCTGCCGGAGCCGCATCCAAGTCTCCCAGAGCCGATTCTGCCTGGCGAGTTGAAAGACAGGCAGACTGTCTACGGCGCGATACAGGATGCCTATGGCCGCCGCGATCTCAACGCAATTCGCGCCTTGCTGATGGGCTATCATGCCACTGGCGCCGATTATCGCTCCTTCCAGACGGCCATCTATGGCGCGCTGGCCCACCGATACCCCGAGGGCGGCCATCCGTTGATTTTTGCGCTCAGCGGTTGCCACATCCTGGATATGGCGGAGTGGGGCGATCACGAGCCTCCTATGGTGTACTGGTACCCTCCACTCATGCTTGATGGTACACCCGACACACCAGTTGCTCAGGCCGCCAGCGATTTTGCCGCGCAGGCTGACCACGATCTTTCCTGGCTGCGCACGCGGCTGTCTATTCCGAAGGAGGAGCCAGCAGGGGCGGCTTTCCAGCAAGCGCTGCTGGCCGCTGATGGCGCGGCGGCCTGCGATGCGGTGCTGGGCGCGCTGCGACGGGGCGCGACGCCACGCGGCGTCGCTTCGGGTATGTCACTCGCCGTAGCCGCTCATGTCAATGCGGTATCCCAAGGCGATAGCGCTCAGTTGATGCGAGTGGGACATGCATTGCAGTACGTCCACTCGGTGCAACTTGCAATGCGACATACCCAGGAGACGGTGGTTTTCCCATTGCTCTATACCGCAGCCTGCGCGGTCAATAGCCTTGGCCCTGTTGGCGCGCCGGTCGTGCAGGGCGCTGGTGTGGCTGGCTCGCTCGTCGCGGGTGGGCTGATTCCAGGTGTCGTGCTGCGTTCGTTGGAGCAGCAGGTTGCTGGCGGAGAGACTGGAGGAGCACTTGCGACCGCCCGGCGTTACATCCAAATGGGCCATCCGCCGAGCGGTCTAGCGGGTATCCTGGCGACAGTAGCCGCCCAACAGGATGTCGCTGGCGACGAGGCCGCTCAGCACGTTCTTCCTTCGGTGACGGCGGCCTGCGAAGCGTACCTTATGCTTCCAGGCGCAATTGCCGAGAAGGGCCAGAACGCGCTCCTCACCGCAGCCATTCGCCTGGCAACCGAGGCGCGCGGGGGGACGATCCTCGCCAGCCGTGTCAGCACAGTCATCGAGGAAGCGATATAATCTCTCTGGCGGCTGAGCGCAACGGGTCCGAATCGTAGTGAATGAGCCGTACGATGATGTGCGGCTCATTTTGCGTATGATGGCCAGTCTGATCTGAACAAGGAGCATGTAGTGCGATTGGTAGTCGTGCGTCATGGAGCAACAGCCAATAATCTGGCGGCGCAGTTTACCGGGCAATCGGATGTTCCACTGAGCGCTCTCGGGGAACAGCAAGCGCTGGCGTTGGCGACCTCGCTGGCCGACGAGCGTTTCGATGTATTGATATCGTCCGATTTGCAGCGCGCTCGTGCCACATTGGCGCCATTGGCCGAGTTGCTCGAACAACCCGTACATCTCGATATCTCACTTCGCGAGATCGGTGTTGGCGTCTGGGAGGGACAGTCAGGAGCGGCTGTGCGAGCGCTGTATCCTGGAGCCATTGAACGCTGGGAAGAGTCGGATTCATATGCCCCTGAGGGCGGTGAGACGGTGGCGGCTTTTCGCGAGCGCATCATCGAAGCGTTTGAGCGTACTCGACGCGAGTTCCCAGATGGGTCGGTTCTCTGGATGACCCACGGAGGAGTATTGGGAGTGCTTCTCTGCCATCTGCTGGGTATGGATATCCGGCGGCGCTGGCAGTTCCGGCGCGACAATACGGCGGTCTTTGAGTTCGATGTCGGCGCTGATTACTGTATCATCATGCGTGCGAATGACACCGCGCACCTGCGCCACTTGAAGATTGGCGCGGAGGCGGCGCAGATACTCTGAAAGAGTAGGCGGGAATGTCGGCGATTGCCCACTTCCTATAGTCAATCACTACAAATGACGGGAATTGAGGCCTATGAAACGTCTGATGCGCCTGTTTGGGCGACATGAACATCCTGCATCGATTCCAGGCCGCATAGCAAGCGCCACGTCGTGGTGGGCGTCGGGTGATATGCCCGCGCGCGCAGGCTGTCGTGTACGTCCGCTGATCGATGGGCGTGAGGCGATGCATGCCATGTGCATCGCGTTTCTGCGCGCCGAGCGGTATATCCTGCTGGCGGGATGGGACATTCAGGCGAATCTGCTCATGGTACGCGGTGAGGATGCCCGCGCGGGTGAGGACGGCTCGCCGGAACAGGAGCATTTGATCGAGCAGCTCCGGGCGGTAGGCCTAGGCGAAGACGCAATCACGCTGTGGGCGAGCGGTCAGTTGCGGGTCGTGGACGTGTTGGGTTTCGCTGCGCAACGCGGTGTGCATGTAGGTGTTTTGCTCTGGGACGCCTATCATCTTGGCAGCCATCTGACCAATGATCCCGAAGTCGAGCGTGAGGAATTATCGGCGGTCGGTGTAGACTGCCTGCTTGATGACAGCAGCCGTGCCATCACGCATCTCACGCAGGCGCTTCACCAGAAATGCGCCGTCGTGGATGGCCGGACCGCATTCCTGGGCGGTGTTGACTTGACGGCGCAATACACCGGCGACTACGACCGCTGGGATACCCACCATCACCCTGCCATGTCCCCCGAGCGTCTGGCTGAGTGGTCGGTTCCCGCGCACCCCTGGCACGATGTACACACCATCATCGAAGGGCCATCGGTGGCAGATGTCCAGCACAATATCGTTCAGCGGTGGCGAGAGGTAGCTGCACGACACCACCACGACGACTGGCCAGCCCATCTCTCGGCGGCGACGCATGCTCCGTTGAGCGGCGGCGTGATGGCTCAGGTGACTCGCACCATCCCACCTCGTACCTACCGTTTCGCGCCCGATGGAATCACGACCATCCGTGATATGTATGTGCGCGCTATCGGCCTGGCGCGTTCATTTATCTACTGCGAGAATCAATACCTCTGGCCTGAGGTCTTTCTTGGACTGGACTCGTTGCGGTGGGGCGAGAGGAGCCCGGAGGCGATGGCGGTATTGGAAGCGATGGGCGCGGCGCTTGATCGAGGCGTCGCGTTGACGCTCATCCTGCCCGATCACCCCAACTGTGGGCGTCGCTTCTCCGATGGTGGTATCGCCTGGCTGAAGCAACGCAGCCCGGCCGCGGTTGCCGCGGGACGCCTATCCGTCTTCACCTTAGGCGCTCATGAGCGTGATTCCGCCGGGCATTTTGCCTACCGTCCGGTGTATGTACATGCCAAAGTAGCCATCATCGATGACCAGTGGTGGACCGCAGGCTCGGCCAACCTGAACAGTCGCGGTCTACATTCTGACGCGGAGATCAACATCTCAGTGCAAGATACAGTCACGGCCCATGACTTGCGGCTACGATTGTGGAGCGAGCATTTGCAGCCAACAGCAGCGGAGCGTCGCTCGCTCGAAGATCCAGGAGAGGGCCTGAAGGCGATGCAAGCGTCGGCCCAGGCGAATCTCGAACGCGTGCGTCGGGGCGAGGCGCTTGTCGGCCATATGCTGCCCTATGTCGCTGCCGAGAATGCCGAGCAGCTTGGCCTGCCATTCTCACCTGAACATGGCTGGCTCGATAACCTTGAAGGCGGAGCTGGCGCATTGCCGACGCATTACGCCAACCGATACCTGTGACGCACTATTGACACGTTGCATCGACTAAACGTGGCATATTGATGCTATCGCTATTCGCATCCTTGCCACTATCATCCTACGCAGGTGCGGAGATGCCTGGAAGGAGTCTTTGGGGTGGAGCAATCCGGTATCGCGCGCCAGCTGGCTGATGACCTGTGGCTCGTCGATACGCAATTTCAGGGCGAACGCCAGATAATCGCCTCCTATTTGATTGTCGGCGAGGGCGAGCTGGCGTTGGTGGATGTTGGGGCAGCGGCGACGCTTGGCCCATTGCTGGACGGTGTGCGAGAGGCAGGCTTCGATCCGGCGGACATTACGCGCCTTTTGCTTACACATGTCCATCTCGATCACGCTGGAGCGGCGGGAGCGCTTGTCCGGCAATTACCGCGTGTACGGGTCTACGTTCACCGGATTGGCGCGCCCCATCTCATCGATTCCTCACGGCTGATGCGCAGCGCCACGCGCATCTATGGTGACCGGATGGAGCGACTCTGGGGTACTATGGAGCCGGTGCCTGAAGATCGCATCGAAATTGTTGACGACGGGGATGAGATTCGTGTTGGCGCTAGAAGGTTGCGGGCGCTTTACACGCCAGGCCACGCGATCCACCATATTGCGCTCTATGATGAGGCGCGTGGCGTTGCGTTTCCAGGCGATGTCGCCGGGGTAAGTATCGAGGGCATCGACTTCGTACGGCCGCCGACCCCGCCGCCAGATCTCTCGCTCGAAGACTGGGATGCGAGCATTACTCGGCTCGAAGCGCTCAGACTCCAACGCCTCTATTTGCCGCATTTTGGTGAGGTAGACGCGCCAGCGCGGCACTTTGCCATTCTGCGCCGCAGACTGCATGAGTGGGGCGAGATCGCACTTGCGGGCATGCGTGCCGGGAAGGATGATGCTAGCATCGCCGCCGATTTTGCTCGCGCCGCCGACCCCGTCATTGCCGAACATGCGCGGAAGGGTGCAGCGGAGGTTGACGCGGTTCGCCGCTATGAGTTGGCTACGAACTATCTGATGAGCGCGCAGGGATACATCCGCTATTACCAGAAGCGTCACCCTGAATTGCTTCGTTGAGCACGATAGACGATAGCCAATGCAACGAAAGCGCATGTTGTCTACCAGTTGAGAGGTTGCGACACATGGGCAGTACGCCCGATAAAGCGAGAGCCGAGTATGCTGATCCACTGGATCAGGGGAATCTGGATGCGCTGATTTCAGGGCGCCACGGCGCTCCATTTGACGTGCTTGGCTCGCACGTTGTAACGGTTGGGAAAAACAGGCTGTGGGTCGTGCGTGTCTTTCGCCCTTATGCCGATGCTGTTTCCGTCGTTCCCGAGACAATGGCTGCTGGCGAAGACGGAGGCGGGTCTCGTTGGCCGGAGTCGCTGCCGATGACACTGCGGCACGAAGCTGGGCTGTTCAGCCTGGTGCGGTCGCTCGTGGGGCAGGAGCAGCCGCCATTGTATCGCCTTAGTATCCATTTCACCAGTGGGGTGATGCTGGAGACCAGCGATCCCTATTCGCTCCTGCCGGTCCTCTCGGAATATGATCTTTACTTGCTTGGCGAGGGTACCGACCTGAAGCTCTATGACAAACTTGGCGCGCATCCTTGCAACCATCAAGGAGTGGAAGGCGTATTGTTCGCGGTCTGGGCGCCATCGGCGCGCCGTGTGAGTGTTGTTGGGAGCTTCAATGGGTGGGATGATCGGGTCTCGCCCATGCGCATGCGTCCGAATGGGGTCTGGGAACTGTTCTGGCCAGGGCTGTCGGTTGGCGAATACTACAAGTATGCGATTCTTTCCTGGGTGAAAGACTACCGGGTACTCAAGACCGACCCCGTCGGGTTCTCATGCGAGGAACGGCCTGGCACAGCGTCCGTCGTTGTTGATCTCGACTCGTATGGCTGGGGCGACGAGTCATGGACGGAGCAGCGCGCTCGCCGCAATGGTCTGGACCAGCCGATTGCTGTCTACGAGGTACATCCAGGTTCGTGGCGCGCGCCATCGGACGGCGGGCAGGTGACATATCGTGATCTGGCCCATCAACTTGTGCCGTACGTGCAGGATATGGGTTACACCCACATTG
>JAICKD010000838.1 GCA_025928125.1 Ktedonobacterales bacterium | reverse complement strand
GGTCAGGCGCATAGCGCGGCGCGTCGCCCGGCAGCGAAAAACTCGGCGTGCCATTGGCATTTGCGCTCAACTCATCCATCTCGCCGCTCTCCAGCCCAAGCCCGATGGCGCCGAACAGACGCCGCGTCATATTGCCGTAGCCACAGGAATACACGAGACCCTCCCTGCTTTCTGCCGACTTGCTGCCGAAAACACCGCGCTTCCATTGGACGTATGTTTGACGGCGGTCTAACTATGAACTTTACCGCGCCCAATCGAGGCGGTCAACCGCGCCCGGCGGGATTTCTGCCTGATTTCGCAATGAGCTATGCTCACAGCATGCGTCGCGTTGCCTGTGCAAAATGGCGCATTACGATATACCCGCTTGCCCTGGGTATGTTACAATGGCCGCGACAGCAATGTAGCCTGAGCAGGCCCGCCCAGCGCCGTGAGCAGGTCGCTAGATCAGCCAGCCGCCCCACCCTGTGTTATCTCGTCGGGTATCCGCTGGCGTTCTGGATTGTTTTTCCGAAATCATCGGCTATTATCAGCGCATGACAGGTATGACGAAAGAGGAGTAGCATGGGCCACTATAGCGCCATCACTGGCTGGGGCATGAACGTACCGGAGCGGGTGCTCACCAATGCCGACTTCGAGCGCATCGTAGATACCTCGGATGAGTGGATCACCTCGCGCACAGGCATCAAGCAGCGCCACATGGTCTCGCCGGGCGAGAAAGCATCCACGCTCTCGATTGCGGCTGCCCGCCAGGCTTTAGAGCGCGCTGGCCTCGAAGGCAAAGACCTCGACCTCATCATCGTGGCGACGGTCTGCCCGGATTACCGCTTCCCCTCGACGGCGAACCTCGTGCAGCACGCGCTCGGCGCGCAGTGTGGCGCGTTCGATATGCAGGCGGCGTGCAGTGGCTTCCTCTACGCCGTCTCGGTGGCCCACCAGTTTATCGCCAATGGCTCCGCGAAACACGCGCTGGTGATTGGCGTTGAGGTGCTCTCACAGGTGGTGGACTTCAAGGATCGCTCGACCTGTGTGCTCTTTGGCGACGGCGCGGGGGCGATTGTGCTGAGCGCCAGCGACGAGCCGGGTGGCCTGCTCGGCTTCACCATCGGCAGCGACGGCGCGCGACCCGAGCTGCTCTGGATTCCGACCGGCGGCTCGGCGGAGCCTGCCACCGAGGAGACGATCCGCGAGCGCCGCAACTACGTGCAGATGAACGGGTCGGAGGTCTTCAAGTTCGCGACGCGCATCATGGGTACGGCGATGGAGGAGGCGCTGGCGAACGCGGGCATGACCGCCGCCGATATGGACCTCTTCATCCCCCACCAGGCCAACCTGCGCATCATCGAGGCGGCCTCGAAGCGGCTGAATCTGCCGAGCGAGAAGGTCTTCGTCAACATCGAGAAGTACGGCAACACCTCCGCCGCCGCGATCCCGATAGCGCTCTGCGAGGCGATTGACCAGGGGCGTGTCTTCCCCGGCGCGCACCTGGGCATGGTGGCCTTCGGCGCGGGCCTCACCTGGGCCGCCGCCGTAGTAAAATGGACAGCACCCATACGTACCCTTGAACGCCTGCGGGAAAGTCTGCCTGAACAAGCGGGTGAATCCGCCCAACCAGCACAACCGGCACACGCTGGGCGGGCGTAACGCACCTGCTTTTCTGTGATTTGACATGCCCCCACGCCTGGAATCCTCTGGGCTGGGGGCTATTTTTGCGCAAACGACGCGCTGAGAAGGATAAGAAGCGCGCGGCGTTTCGCGGGCGCGTAGATGCCACCAGCCCTTTCCCC
>JAICKD010000239.1 GCA_025928125.1 Ktedonobacterales bacterium | reverse complement strand
GAGCTACCGCCCCTATCGCATCATCGTCTTTGCGCTCGCCCTCACGCTGGCGATCATCGCGCTGCGGCTCCCGGCAGCGCGCCTACGTCCCATGCGAGCCACGCCACCGCCGAACCTCTGGCGGCTGCGTTGGGCGGGCTTCCTGACGATGCTGGGCTTCTTCGTGCTGATCTATGCTATCCCACCGATTACGCTCAAACTCGCGGGCGCGCATGCGGTGGCGGCGCAGGCGGCCGATATCATCATCTTCGTGCTGTTCAGCGCGCTCCTGCTGTATATGGGCCGTCGCTGGACAGGACGGACAGGCTGGTCGCTCCGGCACACGCTCGCGCTCATCACCGGGGTGCTGGCCTTCCCATCCCTGTTGACGGTGGCGCTCCCGTTTTTCTGGCCCGCCCTGGAGTTCCTCGCGACTGTGCCATGCTTTGCGCTGCTGATCTTGCTGGATCGCCGGTTGAAGCGGCGCATGCGCCTCCTGATGGATGGCGACGCCGCCCATGATGAGCGCGATCCCCACGATTTCGACCGGCGCTGGAATCTGGCGTAGGACGACCGCGCCAACGAGCGTGGCGGTGGCTGGGAGCAGTGAGAGCAGCAGCGCGAACATCGCCCTTGGCAGCCGCGCCATCGCCATCTGATCGGTGACATACGGGATCACCGACGAGCAGAGGCCGACGCCTATCCCCGCCAGCAGTAGTTGCGCATTCGTGAACGCGGGCAGCGCCTCGCCTAGCCCCAGCGGCGTGATGGCCAACAGGGCGACGAGCATCGCCGCGCCGAGCCGGTCAATGCCAGCGCGCCCGCCATCCCGCGCCATGCGATGGCCGAGAATGACATAGAGCATGAAGAGCGCCCCATTGGCAAAGGCGAAGACGAACCCAAGTGGCTCCCCGCCGAGGCGCACGTCGGTGAGGAGCGCGCCACCCGCCAGCGCCAGGCCGAGCGCCAGAAAATTACGCCCGGAGCGAATACCAATCGCCGCCAGGATGATCTGGCCGAGAAACTCGATGGCGCCCACCGTGCCGAGCGGCAGGCGCGCGATGGCAAGATAGAAGCTGGCGTTCATGAGTCCCAGGACGACGCCCATGGCAATGAGCAGACGACGCTGCTCGGGCTTGCCTGTGCGAAACTGTCGCCAGGGACGCCGCCAGACCGCGAAGACGACCGCCGCGCTGGCGATACGCAGCCACGCCACACCCAGCACGCCGACCCGCGCGAAGAGCAGCACCGCAAAGGCAGGTCCGAGATAGTGAAAGACGGCGCTCACGACAAAATAGGCGTGTGGTGGAATCCAGGGCAGGTCGGCGGCTTTGCCATGCTCACGTTGTACCATGTCTACTCCTTGCGAATCAGTGCGCCTTATCATGATAGAATGAGATTCGCGAAGTTTACATGGCGAAGTGAAGGGATTTTGGATGTTATGTCTCAACAAGTAAGGCAAAACCGGCTCTTCACCTATACACCATCGAACGAGACGCTCGACGACGTCAATATCCAGTTGCTGCGCGAGCTTCAGCGCGATCCGCGCGTGACGATGGCGGAGCTGGGTCGGCGCGTGGGCATGTCGTCGCCCGCCGTGACGGAGCGCGTGCGGCGGATGGAGGAGGCTGGCATCATCGCGGGCTATGCGCTCGTCATCAATCCGGTCCCGCTTGGGCTGCCGATTGCCGCCTACATCCGCATCCGTCCGCACGCCGGGCAACTGCCGCAGATCGCCGAGCTGGCCCGCGGCATCCCGGAGGTGGTCGAGTGCCATCGCATTACCGGGGACGACTGTTTTCTGATGAAGGTCCATATCCCCGCAATGGACCAGTTGGACCGCATTCTCGATTGCTTCCTCATCTACGGCTCGACGACGACTTCGATCATCCAGTCGTCGCCCGTGCCACTGCGTCCGCCGCCGCTTCCTGGTGATGAGGTAGATTCGTGAGCGCATAGTCTCGGCTATAGGAAAGATGCTGTGAAAGAGGGTTTGGAGTCGTGACTAGCGATGATGAACATGATGATTCCACGCGCCACCGACGCGCGACGTTCGACGGGGTGGCGGCGCTCTATGACGCCGTGCGCCCTGGCTATCCCGCGGAGCTGTACGACGATATCCGCGCGCTGTCGGGTGTGCCTGATGGCGGTGATATTCTCGAAATTGGCTGCGGCACCGGTCAGGCGACGCTTCCGCTTGCCCAGCGCGGCTACCATATCACCTGCGTCGAGTTAGGCGCGGAGCTTGCCGCGATAGCCCGCCGCAATCTAGCTGCCTACCCCAATGTCGAGGTGCATGTCGGCGCGTTCGAGACGGAGCCGCTGCCCGAGGCGGCGTATGACTTGGTCGTCTCGGCTACGGCGTTCCACTGGGTCGCCCCCGAAAGCTATCCCAAGCTGGCGCGCGTGCTGCGCCCAGAGGGAGCCATCGCGCTCTTTTGGAACAAACACATCGCGGGCGCGGTGGATGGCGGTTTCTTCGACCGGATTCAGCCGATCTATCGCGAGCACGTTCCCGAGTTCGCGGGCGATTGGAAGGGGCTACCCAGCGCCGATGAGTTGCCCGACGAAACTGCCGCCCTCGCCGCGACCGGCCTGTTTGGCAAGTTCGCCATCCGGCGCTATCCCTGGGTGGCGCGCTATGACGCCACGAGCTACGTGAACCTGCTGAACACCTACTCAGATTACCTGGCGCTGCCAGACGACCGCCGCCAGCGTGCCTACGACGACATCGCTACAGTGATCGACAGCGAGTTTGGCGACGAGATCGCCATGCAATATCTGGCAGTCCTGTATGTGGCCCATCTGCGGTGAGTCTCGCCCCGGACCTCACCCCTAACCACTCTCCTGCGAGGAGAGGGGGAACCAGTAGGAAGTAGGAGCGACCTGCCAGTGGTCCCACAAGGATGGCGCAGGCTGCTATACTTAGGGCGACTGAAACGAAGTTCCGCGCTCGTTGAAGCGCCTCTCTGGCTCCCCCTCTCCTCGCGAGGAGAGGGACGGAGGTGAGGTCAGCGTGCCATATATACACAGGAGACGCTCATGGCCGACGTGAGGCCACTACCAGGAATACGCTACGTCGACGAGGTGTACCTTGCCGCGCTCGTCACTCCACCCTACGATGTCATTTCACCCGAGGCGCAGGCTCGCTTCTATGACCGCGACCCGCACAACATTATCCGCCTGGAACTTGGCCGCGACGAGCCGACCGACGACGACCTCGACAACCGCTATACACGCGCGGCGGCGGCCTTTGCCGAATGGCGGCGCGACGGCGTGATGAAGCAGGATGAGCCGCCGTCGTTCTACCTCTATGAGCAGCGCTTCACCAGCGGCGGCCAGAGCTACGCGCGCACCAGCCTGCTGGCGCGGGTGCGGCTGGAGCCGTGGGAAGCCGGAGTGATTCTGCCACACGAGCGCACCATGACCAAGCCCAAAGACGACCGCCTCAAGCTGACCCGCGCCTGCGCCGCCACGCTCAGCCCGATCATGTCGCTCTACGACGACCCGGCGGGCGAGCTGGCGAGCCTCCTGGGCATCGTACGGACGCATGCGCCGCTTGCGACCTTCAGCGATGACGCGGGCGAGGAGCATCGCCTCTGGATAGCCCAGGATGACGCCCTCAGCGCGCAGGTCGCGGCATTTTTCGCGGATCGCCAGCTCTATATCGCCGACGGCCACCACCGCTACGAGACGGCGCTGACCTACCGCGAGGAGGTACGCGCGCTCCGCCACGACCTCGACGAGGATGACGCGGTCAACTTCACGCTGATGGGCCTCTCCGCGCTGAACGATCCCGGCCTCGTCGTCCTGCCGACCCATCGCATCCTGCGCGATCTCGATGCCACCCGGCTGGCGGCGCTGGACGAGACGCTGGCGGCGCACTTCATCAGCGAGCCACTGGAGGGCGAGAGGGCCGACTGGATGCGGGCGCTCGCGACGGCGGGCGAAGCTGGCCCGGCATTCGTGCTGGTGCGGCCAGACGGCGCGCGGCTGACCCGGCTGAACGACGTTGGCGCCACGGCAATGCGCGATGTACATGGCGAGGACGTGGGCGCATCGGATGCCTGGCGCAGCCTGGATGTCGCGGTGCTTCACGCGCTCGTGCTCGATGCCGCGCTGGGCGTGACCCCTGAGATGGTGCGGGCTGGCGAGCATATCAGCTACACCCGCGACACCGAGGCGGCAACGGCGGCGGTGCGCGCGGGCAGTGACGGCGCGCAACTGGCAGTGTTGCTCAAGGCGACACCCCCAGAGGCGATCCGCGATGTGGCGCGCGCGGGTGATCGCATGCCGCAGAAGTCCACGTATTTCTATCCGAAGTTGATTACAGGATTGGTGGTTAATCCATTGTGGTGATGATAGCGGACGGTAGCGGACGATAGCGTAGGCATCGCGAAGGGGATGCGTCATGAACGACCGGCCTGAAGTCCAGAGGGGATTGTGTCCTGTCTGCGGTTCGCCTCTTGCCGAGGGGGCGCAGTTTTGTGGCGCGTGCGGAAGCCATGTGCCGTCTCCGCTCAACCCATTCGACGCGCCGACGACGCCCGATGGGACGCCGTCCGAAGGCATCTCGCCGACGATACCTGGCATACCAGGGATCGTCATCGAGACAGGCTACCCCTGCGCGGCATGCGGCGCAATCAACATCCCTGGCCTGGAGCGCTGCGCAATCTGTGGCGCGCCTTTACTGGATGAGGCGACCAACTCACGCTGGCCCTCTGAGCCAGGGCGCAATGGCAACCAGTCATAGCATGGACTGGGGCAAAGCGTGCCGATACGATGTAATTGAATTGGGGGCAAGATGATCCTGGTGGTTGGCTCGGGGCTGGCCGGGCTTACATGCGCGAAGGCGCTGCTCGAGGCGGGACACGACGTGCGCATTCTCGAAGCGTCGGATCGCATCGGCGGGCGCGTCCGAACCGATGCCAGTGCGGATGGCTTTCTGCTGGATCGTGGCTTCCAGGCGCTCTCGACTGCCTCTCCCGCCGTACAGCGCCACCTCGACCTCAAAGCGCTTCGTCCGCGCCCCGTCGCCCCGCGCATCGTCCTGATTCGTGATGGCAAGTGGCATCAGATCGGCGGGCGCTTCTCCATCCCTGGCCTGGGCTTCGCCAATCCCTTGATGACATTCGGTGACAGGCTCCGTATGGGTCGCTTGCGCCGCTACGCGCGTCGTCGCTCGCTCGATACGATCTTCCACGGCAAGTTGCGCGGCCTGAAGACCGGCGATACTTCCATCCACGACGAGTTGCTCCGCCGCCACTTCACCGAAGACGGTTTCATCGCGAACATCGCGCGTCCGCTTTTTGGCAGCATCTTCTACGACCGCGCGCTCGACACAAGCGCCCGCATGATGTTGTTTGTGGTCAAGATGCTCGCAAGCGGCAAGATGGTCATTCCCGAAGGCGGTATGGGCGAGATCGCCGCGCAGTTGGCGGCGAAGCTCCCGGCGAACGCGCTACGGATGGAGACCCGCGTTGAGGGCATCGTCGAGGCGGATGATCGCGCCGTCGGCGTCACGCTGACCGGCGGCGAGGAGATGCAGGGCGAGGCTGTCGTGCTGGCGACCGATCTGCCCAACGCGGCGCGGCTGACCGGGGGCGACGAAAAGATCGAAGGCAGGTCGTGCGTCTGCATCTATTTCGCCACCACACAGAGCCTCTACAACGGGCCGCGGCTGCTGCTAAACGCCAACCCCGACGCCTTTGTTAGCCACGCCATCCAGCTTACCAACGTCTCGCCAGCCTATGGCCCCAAGGGACAGTATCTGCTCTCGGTGACGATCCTGGGCGACCCAGAGATGAGCGATGAAGAGGTGAGCAAACGCTGTCGCGAAGAAATGGCCGCGTGGTTTCCCGGCAAGGACCTCGCGACCCTGCGCCAGGTGGGCTTTTTCCGTATCCGCTTCAGCCAGTTCAAGCAGACGCCAGGCATCTTCGCGACGCTCCCCGGCAACACGCTACCGACGAAGGGGCTGTTTC
>JAICKD010000633.1 GCA_025928125.1 Ktedonobacterales bacterium | reverse complement strand
CCGATGCGCTGTTTCCGCAGTGTTTCCGCATTGACGCGCATGTCGCGGCGTTCCAGAGGAGGAAGCGCGTATGTCCACTACAACTGCCACGGGCGAGCAGACCCTGGTCAACTACTCGACGGACAACGGTGTGGCGATCATCGAACTGACCAATGCGCCCGCCAACACCTACAGCTATGAGATGATGAGCCAGCTCGACGCCGCCATTCTCAAGGCGCGGTTCGACGACGAGGTCTATGTGATCGTCCTGCGCGGCGCCGGGGACAAGTTCTTCTCTGCCGGCGCCGAGATCGCCATGCTCAATGCGGTGACGCCGACCTTCAAGTATTACTTCTGCCTGCACGCCAATGAGACGCTGACCCGCCTCGAACAGACGCCCAAGCTGGTGATCGCCGCGCTCAACGGCCACACCGTCGGCGGCGGCCTCGAGATCGCGCTCGCCTGCGACATCCGCATCGCGCGCAAAGGCGCGGGCAAAGTCGGCCTGCCAGAGCTGAATCTGGGCGTGCTGCCAGGAACGGGCGGCACCCAGCGCATGGCGCGCGCGCTGCCCAAGAACAAGGCTATCGAGCTGATGGCCGAGGCGCGGCTGATGGACTTCGAGGAGGCGCGCGACCTGGGCCTCATCAACTACATCTATGAGTCCGATGGCTTCTGGGACAAGGTGATGGAGTACGCGCACAGCTTCTGCCCGCCGAACAAGGCGTCCAAAGCGGTTGGTCGCCTGAAGCGGTCGGTGCAGTCAGGCTCTGAGGTCTCCTTCTCTGAGGCGCTGGCCATCGAGCGGGAGTTGCAGCAGCTTTGCTTCCAGAGCGACGATGCGAAGGAAGGCATCGCCGCCTACCAGGAGAAGCGCAAACCCACCTTCAAGGCGCGCAATTAGCCGCGCGATATATCACAACCATAGTGGGGCTGGAGCACTTCCAGCCTCACTGTTTTCGCATTTTCCCCCATCAGGCCGTATTGAGGGGCCGTCCGATACCACGGCTCGCCGCCGTTCGCGCGTATCGCCCGTAGAGAAAACCAGTAATGCAGCCTGCCAGCGTTCCCCCAATGAAGGCCACAAATCCCTCGAACACGCTATAGGTGAATGTGAGATAGAGAACCACAACGGTCCCGATAAACACGAACTGCGGGTCGGTGGCATGTGGGCTTGTGGAGAGATCCGAGAAGAGTCCGGGCTGCCCCATCAAAATGTTGACGACGACGGCGAAAAGCATCTGCCAGACGACGAGCAGGCCGCCCGTAACCACTCCCATGTACGCGCCGAACGCCAGACCATACCCTGTGGAAGCTTCCACAGTTGGGCGGGCGCTCAGCCCCCTGCGCACAACCAGGAATGCCGCTAACGCTCCGGCAGCCATGGCGATAATGGCGAAATAGTAGTCATCCAACATGCCGCCAGAAGGAGCGATCAGAGCATGGGCGCTTTGGAAGCCGAAGAGATAGCCATACACCACGGTGATCGCGACAGCAAGCGCTGATATGCCAAGACCCACGCGCGCAATGTGCATGCGACAGACCTCCTCGCCGGGAACGCGCCAACCAGACGATGCCAAGATACTGTAACATTTCCGTGCTTCCTGGGGACAAATCGGAAGAGGGTTGCCCCATTGCAAGCGGCGTGCGGGCAGTGTCGTACCATCGTGCGGAAATGCGGGCTAACTATGGCGGACCCGGACGAATTGAGCTGCCAGGAGCTTGTCGAGCTGGTCACGGGCTATGTGGAGGGAACGCTGTCCCTAGCGGACCAGGCGCGCTTCGAGAGCCATCTCGGCGTCTGTGCGGACTGCCACCAGTACCTCGGCCAGATGCGCCAGACTATCCTACTCGTCGGCGCTCTGGCGG
The DNA here is from genome assembly GCA_025928125.1 of Ktedonobacterales bacterium. GTDB lineage: Bacteria > Chloroflexota > Ktedonobacteria > Ktedonobacterales > JADMIN01 > DAHUXT01. The sequence goes on along the minus strand of JAICKD010000633.1, from coordinate 925 downwards.
AGCAGGATATCCCCAATGACGCGAAGGAGCGGCTTCTCTACACCTTCCGATCCTGGAAGCAGCACGCCTGATCCCTGACGCCGAATCACGATGCTGCGCCAGCCCGGCGGAGTATCGCACGTGCGGGTGCGCCATCACCGCCGACGATGCGTAGCGGCAGACAGATGAGATCGTAGACGCCTGGCTCGGCCTGCGAGAGATTGAGTCCTTCGATGATCCAGATACCACTACCCAGCAGCGCTTGATGCGTCTCGGGGCCATCCACGGAATATCCACCGACGGAGAGATAGTCCACGCCGACCAGTTGCACGCCAAGAGACGCCAGGTATTGCGCGGCCTCGTGCGCGATGTAGACGAAATCCTTCACGAAGTCGTCGGTCTGCCAGCAGCGGGCGGAGTTGCGCGTCTTGAAGAGGATGCGCTCGCCACGCTGGATATTGTGGCCCGCCAACTCCTCCGGCTTGACGGAGACGGGATCGCCGATCTCGATCACGCGCGCCCGGCCGATTGCCGCGGTTAGTGGCATCTGGTCAATGCCGATGCCGCCACGGATGAAGTGAATCGGGGCGTCCATATGCGTGCCGGTGTGGACGCCCATCGACATCTTCGAGACGTTACAGACGTCGCCGCGCTCCATACTCAGCTCCCGTTCGATGGTGACCGGGGGATTATCGGGCCAGTGGACCATGCCCGTGTGCAGGGGGACCGATACGTCTATCCATTCATCCGCCATGAGAAGCGCCTCCTTCGCAAAGAACAACACTCTTACAGACTATACGCCCGATGCGGGAACTCTGCCTCTCCCGCCATCGCCGCCTATCGCGTATACTACGGGTGTATCGTGCGTCGCTCGCTTCACTTGCCGGGGAGGGAATAGCCGATGGCTCAGTTGCGTATCTTCCTCAGCCATAGCTCGGCTGACCGT
>JAICKD010000579.1 GCA_025928125.1 Ktedonobacterales bacterium | reverse complement strand
GTAGGCGACGGTGTCGGACTGATCGGCGCCCGTACGGTGGTCTTTCACCAGCGAGTAGGGGTGGATCGTCACCGTGCGAATCTGGTTGCCAAAGTCGGCCTCGACGTGTACCCCTTTGAGCTGCGCCGCCTCACGCTCGCGCTGCTCGATCTCTAGCTCGTAGAGCCTCGACTTAAGCACGCGCAGCGCCAGCTCGCGGTTCTGAATCTGCGAGCGCTCGTTCTGGCAGGTGACGACGATGCCCGTCGGCTTGTGGCGGATGCGCACAGCGGAGTCGGTCTTGTTGAGATGCTGGCCGCCCTTGCCGGTCGAGCGGAAGGTATCCACCTCCAGGTCTTCGGGCCGAATGCTGATCTCAATTGGCTCCTCGCCAATGTCGGGCATCACCTCAACTTTGGCGAAGGATGTCTGCCTGCGGTGGGCGGCGTCGAAGGGCGACAAGCGAATCAGCCGGTGCGCGCCCGCCTCGCCGCGCAGGTAGCCGTAGGCGTACGGTCCGTCCACACTGAACGTCGTGCTCTTGATGCCAGCCTCTTCGCCGGGCATCTCGTCCAGCAGTTCCACTTTGTAGCCGTGTGACTCCGCCCAGCGCATATAGGCGCGCTGCAGCATCTGCACCCAGTCCATCGCGTCGGTGCCGCCGTTGCCCGCATGGATCGAGATGATGGCCGATTTGGCGTCGTGCGGGCCGTTGAGCAGCAGCCGGAACCGCTGCTTTTCCAGGTCTTCTTCAATCCGCGCGAGCGATTCGTCGATCTCGCCCTCAAGCTGGCTATCCGGGTCGGTATCGAGTAGCTCGTTCAGTTCGTGGAGTTCGGCGAGGCGCGCGTCGAGTGACTCCCAGACAAACACCTCGTCACGCAGGCGGCTCATCGTCTGCATCTGTCGCTGCGCATGCACGCGGTCGTTATAGAAATCGGGCGCGAGGGACTCTTCCTCGATAGCCGCTATCTGCTGCTTTTTGGCAGCGAGGTCAAAGATACACCGTTATTTCATACACCCGGCGTTGTAGTGCTTCGATGCGGGTCATTAATTCACTCATACCGCACATTCTATGTGGCGGAGACAGGCAGCGTCAAGCGCTATGCTATACTGAGCCAGGATATCCAGACGGCATCATTGCCTGATACAGAAGGGATCCGCCCATGCTTGCGGACTATATCGATAAAGCAATGCAGCACGCGCACATCGAACAAATCGAGGATGGTACGTACTACGGCAGCATCCCCGACTTCCAGGGCGTCTGGTCGAATGCTGAGTCCGAGGAAGCCTCTCGCCAGGAATTGCGCGAGGTGCTTGAGGGGTGGATTCTGCTCCAGATTGCCGATCATACGCCCCTTGATGGCATGAGCCTCGAAGTTGGAAGGGCGGTCTGATGCCGCCACTTGGCCCTATCAAGCGTCGTGACCTTATCAGCGGCCTGCGCACTTTGGGCTTTGATGGACCTTATAGCGGTGGCAAACACCAATATATGAGCTACGGCACGCTGAAACTGCGTATCCCCAATCCGCATCAAGGCGATATAAGTCTTCCATTGCTTCGACGTATCCTCGTTCAGGCAGGCATCACCGTGGAAGAGTGGGAATCGATCCGACGGGATTGCGCGAAGGCGCCTATTCTCGTTGCCCTCTCGCTACCATGAGTAGCCGAGGTTAGCGCGCCAGCACATCGGCCAGCGCCAGCATCTCCGCCGTCACCTTGTTGCAGGGGGCGAGCGCGTCTTCCAGCGGGATTTCGGCAAGCTGTCCCTCGACCAGCCCGACGACAACACCTGAGCGACCCGCCAGCAACGCCCGTACCGCGCCCGCGCCATACCGGCTGGCCAGCACGCGGTCGCGCGCGGTTGGCGATCCGCCGCGCTGGACGTGGCCGAGCACGCTCAGCCGCGCCTCGAATCCGCTGGGATGATTGCCGAGGTAGTCGGCGAGGTCGCGGGCGCCGGGATGCGCGCCTTCGGCGACGACGACGATGTAATGTCGCTTGCCACGGGCGTAGCTCGCGCGCACGTCCTCAGCCACCACCTCCAGATCGACCGGGCGTTCCGGGACCATTGCCAGCTCCGCGCCCGATGCGATGGCCGCCATCATCGCCAGGTAACCGGAGTCGCGGCCCATCACCTCGACCAGAAAGGCGCGCTGGTGCGAGGTCGCGGTATCCTTGAGCCGATCAATGCATTCGAGCGCCGTGTTGAGCGCGGTATCAACCCCAATGGTCGCCTCGGTCACCGCCAGATCGTTATCGATGGTGGATGCGATGCCAACCGTCGGAAAGCCCAGTTGATGCAGCGCCAGGGCGCCCCGCTGCGAACCATTGCCGCCGATGACCACCAGCCCATCGATACCTGCGGCGCTCAGCCGGGTCGCCGCCGCCTCCTGCGTGGTGCGCTCGCAAAACTGGGGGAAACGAGCCGAGCCGAGGATGGTACCGCCACGCTGGAGAATCCCGGCGACGGACTGGCTATCGAGCGGCTCGAAGCGGTTCGCGAGCAGTCCGGCGAACCCGTCGCGGATGCCCAATACCTCGACCTGTTCCGACGCAGCCGCCCGCACCAGCGCGCGCACCGCCGCGTTCATGCCAGGCGCGTCACCACCACTGGTCACGACCGCGATGCGCTTCATGCCGCCTGCTCCTTCGCGGTCGCTCATCGCCGCTTTGCCTCCCAGGCTGGTCCCTCGGTGGCGCGCGCCTCGTCCAGCAGCCGCTGGAAGCTGGCATAGCGTTCCAGCGTCATGCGTCCCTCGATCAGCACGGCCCGTAGCGCGCAGCCCTCCTCCTCGATGCCATGCGTGCAGTCCTCATACTCGCAGTTGCCTGCCGCCTCGCGTAGCTCGACAAAGCAGGCAGGCAATTCCTCCGACGGCACTTGCCAGAGCGCCAGCTCGCGAATCCCGGCGGAGTCGGCCAGCCAACCGCCTTCCGGCAGCGGCAGCAGACGCACGCCTGTCGTCGTGTGGCGTCCCTTGCCAGTCGCCGCGCTGATCTCGCCCGTCCGCTGGCGCGCATCGGGAATCAGCAGGTTCATGAGCGACGATTTGC
>JAICKD010000732.1 GCA_025928125.1 Ktedonobacterales bacterium | reverse complement strand
GGCTGGCGCTGAAGGTGGAGATTCTCGATGGCGACGGGCGGGTCGCTGCCGCATTCACCGGCATGTACGTGGCGTTCGCGCACGTCATCGAGAGGTCGGGGGAGGGGTCATGAGCGATCCAGTAGAGACCTTGCACTCGTTTGGCGCAGCCATCACGCTGGGTGAACCTGAGGTAGCCGCCGATCTCTTCGCGCCCGACGCGACCTACGAGGAACCACCCGCGCCTGAGCTACGCGGACGCGCCGCCCTGCTCGCCTTCTTCACAGACTTCGCCAAGCGCCATCACGACGTCAGCTTCACCATCTCCCGCGCTTTCGCCGATGCCAGCAACACGCGCGTGGCCGCCGAATGGCGCTTCGCCTACACCCGCACCGAGGACGGCACGCGACGCGTCTACGAGGGCATCAGCATCCTCGAATTCACCGCCGAGGGGCGCATCGCAAGCTGGCGCGGCTTCTCAGCCCGCCTGGGATAATGAAAGCGCAAGTCACTCTGGCCAGACGAAGATCGCTCCAGCGAATATACTCGAGAAACTCACTATTGCCAGCAATGAGCCGTAAATGATGGTTGTGCTGTAGAAGGGAAAAGTGATGGCCAATCCAAGCGGGAGTATGGCCATTATCAGGCCAGTATTGAGTAGACATACTATGCTGAGAGTAACCAGCACGCCAATGGATAACCGCTGCACCCTACGGCGCTGGCTCGTCAGCACCAGCACCGAGCAGATCAGGATGACAATCGCGCAGACAGCAATCACTGCTAGCGGGTTCGACGGCGACAGCATGGGAACGTCGGGTATGCCTGGATAGATAAGGTACCATGGACTATAGTGGTATCGACATACCGGCCCAGTCGAACAGAAGCTTGTCTCTAACTCCAGCCACGGCGTGAAGAGCGTCGCTACCATTAGCAGATCACCAACAATCACCATGATTCGCCCGATACGACGGTTTCGAGTAGTAGACTGCGCGAGCGCCATGGAATCCGCGTCTGCCATCCTTCTCTCGACTCCTTGAAGAACGCATACCAGGCCGCCGCTTCACAGGGTGAAAAGTAGCCTAGCGCTCTTCTTCCTCCACTATCAAAACGTGCTCAGTCTACTCGCCCGAATTTGCGATGGCGATCCAGGCTGCCCAGCGGTTGGCTTCGGGCGCTATCCCGTGGTCGTCCATGCCCATGCCGGTAAGCCAGACATCCGGCACATCATCGAAGCCAACCAGAACAACGTTGCTGTCTACCGGCGGATCCTTACGCTTGCGGACCAGTACAATCGACTCAACCCTCTCGGCGCCACGCTCGCGGAGATGTTCAGCGGCATAAAGAAGGGTTTTGCCTCGGTCAATGAGATCGTCGAGCACGACCGCGCGCAGGCCCGTCAGGTCTCGATATTCCGGTGGCAAATCGGTGACCAGGCGCATCTCGCCCGGCTCGCGGTTGGGTCCGTAGTGGCTAATAATCATCGATTGAACATTTGGATGAAAGGTGGGATCAAGCCGCTGGATGGCAAACATCAGTTTTGCCGTGAATGGTTGCGCGCCATTGAGCAAACTGACGAACATGGTCTCTGTACCCCGATAGCGGGCAATAACGTCCGCCGCCAGCTCGTCAACGCGCTGGCTGACCTCTTCTTCGCTATACAATATCTTGTGATAGTTGGCTAACTGCTCGCTCATCATGCCCCCCTCTAGCAAGTAGTTTTTGTATCATAACACAAGCAACTGGTGTTGTTGGGGTATTTCTCCGTGCGATGGGGCAAGGTCGGATATCGTGCAAACCGCTAAGGCCATCACGCTCTGCAGCCCGCGCAGGCGGGCTTTGCGGCCAACGGCCCGTAGGCGCGGCTTCAGCCGCCAGCGCCCACCCACTCGGCGATGCGCTCGGTGATCTGCGCCAGCGACTCCTCGTACTGCTCGCAGCGCGGCAGCGTCCCCAGAATCGCCGGGCCATAGCCGCGCGTTTGGATCCGGCGGTCGAAGAGGACGACCGCGTTGCGCTGCTGATGGCTCCAGGCGAGGCCATTGAGCGCCTGGCGCAGACGGAGCGCGCCTTGCGGCACGACAAAGCCGCTCTGTGGATCCGGCCAGCGCTCGGCGCGCGCCGCCACTGGGGGATCGCTTAGCGCGGGGAACGGCATCCGTGTCACCACGACGCAGGCAGGCGGATTCACTGTGCGCGCCGCGCCATCCCAGAAGGAGCCAGCGCCCAACAGCACAACTCGCGACTCCGTCTCGAAGGTACGCCAGAGCTGGCGCGCCGAGCCGTCCTGCCCCTGCGCCAGCACCAGG
>JAICKD010000467.1 GCA_025928125.1 Ktedonobacterales bacterium | reverse complement strand
TGGCCGGGCAGGTCGCCTGCCCGCAATAGTCCAGCGCCCGCCGGTTCCGTCAACAGCGATAACACCGCGAGTACATCGCGGATGAGCGGCTGATCCAGCAATGGCGCCGCGACGCGCGTGGGGATATCCGCCTGATGCAGCGCCTCGACCACGGCGCGCGCCTGCCTGCGCGTGCGGCAGAGCGCCGCCTGATCGCGCCATGCATAGCCAGCCTGATGCCGGGCTGATATCTCACTGACCAGCCCCGCATGTTCGGCTGCTTCATCTGGGGCCACGGCGAGTGTTACCCGCTGCGACGTGGCGCTGGATGGGCGCAACGGGCGCAGTGACATACGAACGTCGCCGGGCAGGAGCGATAGTGCGATGCTTTCGGCTGCCGCGATGATCGTGGGAGTCGAGCGATAGTTGCCGCTGAGATGGTGAACATGCGCGTCGGAGTATTCGCGCGTGAAGAGGGCGAGATTGGCGGGCGATGCGCCACGGAAGCGATAAATCGCCTGATCGGCGTCGCCTACCGCCCAGAGCGTGCCATCCTCACCGGTCAGCAGGCGCAGCAGGATTCCCATCGCGCGGTTGATATCCTGAAACTCATCCACCAGCACCGCGCTAAAACGCTGGCGGACCGCTGCCAGCACGTCGGGATTGTCGCGGAACAGTCGGGCGCAGAGGCGGACGAGATCGCCGAAGTCGGCGTCGCCACGGGCCGCGAGCGCCTGTTGATAGGCGCCATAGACGGCAGCCAGTTCCTGCGCGCGCTCGGCGGCAACGCGGTCGTCCGGTGTCTTTGCCGCCTCCAGCATCGTCTGGGCAGTAGCGGCGTACTCTTCTGGTTCGATCAGGCTATCCTTCGCGCGTGAGATGGCTCGGAGCAGATCGGGGAAGTAGAGCGCTGGCGCGGTGAGCGGCATGTAGTGTTGCAGATGCAGACCGCTGGCGACGCGGCGCAGCAGAAAATAGCCCTCGGCCTCGCCAATCACGCGAAAATCCGGTCGCAGGCCCACCAGCGGCGCGTAGCGGCGCAGCATGTCGCCACAGAAGGCGTGGATTGTACTGACAGTTGGGCCGGGCGGTTGCGCCAATGGGCCGTGCTCATTTGGCCTATCGCCATCAGTTCCAGCCGTATCGCCTAGCAGCATACCGAGTCGGTCGGCCATTTCGCGGGCGGCCTTGCGCGAGAAGGTGAGCGCCAGCACGTGCTCCGGGGCAATGCCGCGCTCGCGCACCAGATAGGCCACGCGCGCCACGAGCGTAGTCGTCTTGCCCGACCCTGGCCCCGCGATGATGAGTGCTGGCGTCTCCGCTGCGGCTGCGGCGCGCTGTTCATCGTCGAGCGTGGGCGTTGGTATATTGGATGTAGGTAGCTGGCTCACATCAGTGGGCGAAGTCGCTGGGGATGCTGGCAGCGTGAGCAGAGCGCTGAGGCGGCGCAGAAGGACATCCTCGCTCACCCCAAAGCGAGTTGCCAGGTGTCGTGTGATAGTGCGCTTGCTGTCGCTGGCGCGAAGTGATGCGATAGCCTGACGCAGCTGGTCCGTCGGGAGGAGCAGCGCCGCTGCGAATGCGTTCGCTTCGCCCTCACGCTGAGCGCGCGCGCTATAGGCCTGACCGGCAGCGAGCAGTTCACTCTTCGCGCCAGTGGTTTCGAGCGCGGCGACCAGATCGTCGTCGCCACAGATCGACTCGTACGACTCGTCGTCAGCTTCTTCATCTGCCTGGGTTAGCCACGTCCCTGCGGTCCGCGCCGCCAGGCCATCGGTTCGGTGGAGCACGGCGTGGCCAAGCTCGTGCGCCAGCGTGAAGCGACGCACCGGCTCCGCCAGGCCAGCGCGCAGGAAGATAAGCTCTTCGCCAGGTTCCAGATAGCCCAATGTCCCCGGATGCAGCGCCAAGGAGAAGCGCGCCACATCCAGCCCGATAGCCGCGACCAGCTCGTCCACTGGAACGCGGTCGTCCTGCCATGGGCCATTTTGCTGCTCTAACCAGCGGAGAAGCGCTTCCGCTGCCCGCTCGATGCGCGTTGCCTCTTCTGCCACGCCAACCTCTGGGTAAATCTTGCCATCGAATTCGCGTCAAATGGGTAGTTGAGCGGCGCTGAACCGTGTTTCAGCACCCTCCATTGTACCATACTGGCACGCCCGCTCAGTGCCGAAAAGATGCGGCTCATTGCCGCCTCTTGTGCTATAATTCCGCAGGACATGGTGGCCATTCGGGGCTGTTCTGGAATACAGGAGCATGCCCAGGAAAGCTACCAGGCGCGAATCATCGGGAGGCAATTATGGATGCCCAGGCAATACTGGAGACAGCGCGTTCCAACAATGTGCCGGACACCTGGAATGTCTGGCCGCTGCGCGTTGAGCGGGTGCGCCGGTCGGCGCTGGGATGGGCCACCTGCGCCCTGGTGGGCTTGATCCTCCTTGTGCCAATCATGATAGTGACGATTCCCTACGATTTCACCCATGGCGTCGGGCTGTCGGTATTTGCGACGTTGCTGCTGGCGCTCGTCGGGGCGGTAGCTTTCGGCTCGCTAGGGATTGCCGCCTACGATGTCTGGCGGCTGACGCATGCCAATGAATATCTGCTCGTGGTCACGCCGGACGATTATCTGCGCGTTGGGCCGAGAGACAAGCAGACGCACGTGCCGATAGAAGATATCGCGCACGTGACCATGCGAGGCGTGAAGGTGAATGCGCCGTACGATGCCATGCGCGAGGCCGATTTCTCGAATATGTCAGCATGGAAGCGTCTCTCGCGCGTTGCGGGCAACTTCTACTCGCCGCGCGAGCCGAAGCGCGCTCCTGTACTCGCCTTTATGGACACGCGCACGAACACCGAGGTTGTCGTGGCGACGGATAGCTCGTTCGACGAGATTGCCACGCTCGAACAGGTGATTAGCTATCTGGTGGATGCCAAGAAGCGCAGCAAAGTGAGATAATAGAGGTATTGGAGAGGCGCAAGGCATCTCATAGCCGTGCGCCGCTCCAATGGCAACGCAGCCAACGACGAGGGCGATGCTCGATGATCTGCTCAGGGAGCAGTCTTCCGGCTCGCCCTCAGCGCTGTTTTCGGCGTGCCAAGAATCTTCGTTATCATCTTTCACCAACGTAGAGTTGAGAGGAGTCGTTATCGTGATCCGCGATCTGGTGGCAGAGGTCATCACCCGGTCGGTCGCCGCGCTTCAAGAGGCAGATGAACTGCCAGCGGTGGAAATACCGCCGTTCGAGGTCGAGCGAGCGCAGAATCCGGTCTTTGGCGACTATGCGACTAACGTTGCCATGAAGCTGGCGGCGGCCGTGCGCGCGAGTGGCGCGAAGGCGAATCCGCGCGCCCTGGCGGAGACGATAGCGGCGCGCGTTCGTGAGACGGCGGCGGTCGTACCCGCCTATGACCTGATCGATTCGGTGGAGGTCGCGGGGCCAGGCTTCATCAACGTGCGCCTGGCGAATGACTGGCTGCTGCGCCAGACGGCGGCCATCCTGGCGGCGGGCAACACGCTCGGCTGTATCGAGCTTGGCGCCGGGCAGCGCGTCAACGTCGAGTTTGTCAGCGCCAATCCGACTGGCCCAGTCACTGTCGGCAACGGCCGGGGCGCGTTCATCGGCGACGCGCTTGCCAGCGTGCTAAGCGCTGCGGGCTACGAAGTGACCAGAGAATATTACTTCAACAACGCCGGCGGCCAGATCAACCGGCTTGGCGGCTCGATG
>JAICKD010000637.1 GCA_025928125.1 Ktedonobacterales bacterium | reverse complement strand
ACCAATGGAATACACACGCTAACCGGCAGCCGATGAGCAACCCAAACGCGGCGCTATAAAAGGCCCGCGCGCCTTGTCGCTTCTTCTCTTCCATATCTCATCCCCTGACCGGTGACTCTGCCTGAGACCTGTTTTTCCGGGTTGTCTGGGCAGCGCGTGTGTTTCTTTGCCGGTCACGCATTTCACACTTCAGCGCGATTTCTCCGGCCCCTGACGCAGACGCGCATCCCGCCCAGGACACCCCGTTCCGCCAGCGTGGCGAAGGGGGATCACCTCCTATGTTGCTGACTGTTCGCACTATCTCCAAAGCCTTTGGCGCTGTCACCGTGCTCGATGGTGTCACGTTCGCGCTTGAACCGGGCGAGCACGTGGGACTTGTCGGCGCGAATGGCGCGGGCAAATCTACCCTGATACGTATCATCACGGGTGAGGAAACCGCCGATAGCGGTGAGGTCCAGCGCGCCGCCTCGACGGGGATGGGCTATCTGCCGCAGACGCTGCCCGATATCGCTGGCCGCACGATTGATGGATTACTGGCTGATGCGCTCGGCGGGCTGCGCTCCATCGAGGCGCGCATGCGCACGCAGGAGGCGGCGATGGCCGAAGCCAGCGGTGAGGCGCTCGACGGGCTGCTGGCGGAATATGGCCAGCTCGCCAGCCAGTTTCAGGATCGCGGCGGCTACGAGATGGAGGCGTGCATGGATGCGATACTCGCGGGTCTACGCCTCGATTATCTGCCACGCTCGCGCGACCTGGGGACGCTCTCCGGCGGCGAGCGGGCGCGCGTTGGGCTGGCGCTGCTGCTGCTCCGCTCGCCGGACGTGCTGCTGCTGGACGAGCCGACGAGCCACCTCGACGCCGCCAGCCTGGCGTGGCTCGAAGAGTATCTTGCCGCGTATGCGGGCGCGGCGCTGATGGTCTCGCACGATCGCCAGTTTCTTAACCGCAGCGTCAACCAGCTTTTCGAGCTAGACGAGTACACGCATGCTCTCAAGCGCTATGAGGGCGACTACGACGCCTACCAGCGGGCCAAAGCGGTGGAGCGCGAGGCCTGGGAGGAGTCGTTCGCGCGCCAGCAGGAGGAGATGAAAGACCTGCGCAAGCGTATCCGCGAGTCCGCGCGGCAGGTGGCCCACAATCGCAAGCCCAAGGACAACGACAAGTTGGCGTACAAGGGCAAGGGCGAGTGGGTGGCGGATGCGGTCTCGCGGAACGTGCGCGCCGCCGAGGAGCAGCTACGCCGCATCGAAGCCGACCCGGTCCCCAAACCGCCGCGTCTGATGCATTTCCAGCCGAAGTTCCGGGCCGAGGCATTGCGCGCGAATGCTATTGTACGGATGGAGCACGTTAGCAAGCGCTATGGCAAACGGCAGGTCTTGCGCGATGTGAGCCTGACGGTGTTGCCCGAGTCGCGGATTGCGCTGGTGGGGCCGAATGGCGCGGGCAAGACGACGCTGCTGCGCATTCTGTTGGGGCTGGAAGCGTCCGATGAGGGGAGCGTGCGGCTAGCGCCAGGCGCACGTGTCGCCTATCTGCCGCAGGAACCGGAGGTCGGCAGCGGTGAGCGCACGGTCTTTGAGGCGTATCGCGAGGGTCTGGAAGGCTACGAGTCGAATCTCGTCGCAGGTATTCTGGGCAACGGACTCTTTCATCTTGAGGATCTGACGAAAACGGTCGCGCAGCTCAGCCCCGGCCAAAAGCGCAAGCTTGAGCTGGCTCGGCTGCTGGCGCTCGGCCCGAACGTCTTGCTCCTGGATGAGCCGTCGAACTATGTCAGCCTGGACGTGCTGGAGGCGTTCGAGGCGGCGGCGCTGGCCTTCCCTGGCCCTGTCCTCCTGATCTCGCATGACCGCTGGCTGCTGAATCGCTTCGGCGGTGCTCGCTGGGAGCTTGCCGATGGACGCTTGAGTGACGAAGCGACCAGCACATCATCGGCAGGCAACTGGGCGCGTAATTGCCTTGGAGGAAAGTCTATGTTAGAAAACGAGTTGATGAGGTATTCATGAAATGGCGGACGAGGAAACTGAGCGACCGGGCGAAATCACTATCGACGACTTCCAGCGGGTGGATGTTCGTGTGGGGCGTGTGATGGCGGCGGAGCCACTGAAGGGCGCGCGCAAGCCCGCCTATGCGCTGCGCATAGACTTTGGCGCGGAACTTGGCGTGCGCCAGTCGAGCGCGCAAATCACCGAGCACTATCAGCCAGAGGCATTGATTGGACAACTGGTGCTGGCGGTCGTCAACTTTCCGCCACGCCGCATCGCAGGCTTTCGCTCCGAGGTGCTGACGCTCGGCGTCGCCGATGATGCGGGCGCGGTGGTCCTGATTGCCCCGCGTTCAGATGTGCCACTCGGCGCCCGGCTCTTCTAGTCCAGAAGCGTCGCTGATGATTGCTGTATCTCATCAACCATATACGCTGCTATGGTTACTCGCCGTGGCTGCGGAGCGTCTCTATATTCGTAAGCTCATCAGCTCGCGGCGGCAGGAATCGTATTCCCCGGCTCTCCCGACTCGTCGCCCGTGCATAATCACACACTCTTACGCAATCCCATGAACACCACATGCGACCTTTGCGGAGGTCATAAGGATGTGGAACTCGCAGAGATGGCATCGTGCCAATCCACCGGGCATCGGTTTCTTCTCCTCGAGAACTACAGAAACGCAGGTACTTTCACATAATTTATGGCGTTCCCTTGCTGTGGAAGCTAACTTCATTCGTCTTCTATGATGTATGTGATAAAAGCAGCGCGGAGTCGCGCCCTT
>JAICKD010000607.1 GCA_025928125.1 Ktedonobacterales bacterium | reverse complement strand
ATGTCACACTGGCTTGAAATCTTTGGTCTTCTCTTGCTGGCGCTACTGGTGTTTGGGCCGAAGCGGATGGTTGAGATGGGATCATCGCTTGGCAAAATGTTTAAAGAGTTTCGCGAGTCGACCAAAGACCTCAATCTTTCGCAGATGTTCTCTGGCTCAGCAGAGAGCGACGATGACGACGACGGCGTCGTTCCTTCGCGGGTGACTCCGATCACGCCCGTCGCGCCCACAACGCCGCATATCGTCGAGGGCAGCATCGAGCGGCCAGTCGAGGCGGATGGCGCGACTACGAGTGACCCAAAGTAGCAGCGCGGTAAGAGCATCCCGCGCTGCCGCCACTATGGCAGGCGCAGCAGCCGCTCGAATGTCTCGGCATCCTGGTGCGGGCCGATGAGCGCCAGCCGCATCCACTCCTCGACGAAGATGCGCTCCGCCACGCGCTGGATGTCCTCGCGGGTGACGGCGTCAAAGTAGTCCAGTTCTTCATCCAGTTCGTGGATCTCGTTCAACTCCAATTCCTGCGCGCCATACCAGCCCGAGACGGCGCCGGTATTCTCCTGGCCAAGTGTGAATCGTCCCCGTGTGTATTCTTTGGCGCGCGCTAGCTCCTCAGGTGTCACCATGTCGTCGCGGATGCGCGCCACCTCGCGGAGAATCGCCGTCAGCGCGGCCTCGGTCTGCTCCGGGGCAACCCCCGCCGTGATCGCGAACGCTCCAGTGTCGTGATACTGAATCGGCGCCGAGCCGACATCGTAGGCCAGCCCCTGCCGCTCGCGCACCTCCATGAAGAGCCGCGAGCTCATGCTGTCGCCAAGAATCGTGTTCAGTAGCGAGAGCGCGTAGCGGTCAGGGTCGGCGTACGATAGCCCCAGCAGCAGCAGATCGAAGTTCGTCTGTTCGGTATCGCGCGACTCCAGCCGTACGCGCGGCGCGTCCGCGGCTGGCGGGCAAGGCGTCCAGACGGGTGCGGGCTGCGGCTGCCAGTCGCCGAGCAGTCGTGTCGCCACCTGTTCGACCCGCTCTGGCGTGACATCGCCCGCGACGCTGATGACGAGGTTGTTGGGCAGATAGTGGCGCGCGTGGTACTCACGAATGGCAAACTCCGGCATCTTCTGCACGGTCTCGCGCGAGCCAGCGATCTCGCGTCCCAGCGGCGTATTCTGCCAGAACTGCTCGTTGGCCAGCACGCTCACCCACGAGCCAGGATCGTCCATATACATGCCGATCTCCTCGGAGATCACGCGGCGTTCGCGCCCGATCTCGTCCCGTGTGAAGAGCGGCTGGCGCACCATATCGGCCAGCATGTCCATCGCCTGCTCGAAGTAGCGGCTGGCAATCCGCGCGGTGTAGATGGTCGTCTCGCGGTCGGTGGAGGCGTTGAGCATGCCGCCGACGCCTTCTATGGTCTCGGAGATGAGCTGGGCGGAGGGGTAGCGCTTCGACCCTTTGAAGACCATATGCTCGATGAAGTGGGAGACGCCCGCGATTTCGTCCGGCTCGTAGCGCGAACCGACGCCAAAGAAAAACGCGATGCTGACCGAGCGGACGTGGGAAATGGGGGCGGTTACCAGACGAAGGCCATTTGACAAGGTTGTGCGAACATACATGCGGGCCGTACCTGTTCATAAAATCGCGGATACACACGCCAGCACGCCGTTGCGATGACGACGAGTCCGGCAAGTCATTATACGCCACAGTCTGAATGATGGGGTATGTTATGGAAGGCCGTATACAAGCGACTACTATCGCTGGCTGGCGGGGAGGGATGTGAGGCATGTTTCAACCAATGGCGCCGCTCATCACGTCGCGTCTCACCTTGCGCCCGCTGGATTCGGCGGACTGGTCCGCGATTCATGCTTTCACAGGCGACGCCGAGGTGCAGCGCTATATCTCTGGCGCGCCGCTCTCCGAGCAAGATACCCGCGACCTGATCGAGATGTTGCGTGATTGGGAGCATGAGCGTCCCCCACGCGCCCGGCCATTCGTATTTGTCCACACCAGCCGGAACGAGCTGATTGGCTTTGGCGGGCTATATTGGACGGTGAGCGAGAAACGTTGGCAGGCGGAACTGGGCTACACGCTGCACCGCGCCTGGTGGGGTCAGGGTTATGCCACCGAGGCGGGCGCGGCGCTGCTGCGGCTGGGCTTTACCAACCTGCGCCTCCATCGCATCTTCGCCGAGTGCCATCCTGACAATACCGCCTCGGCGCGGGTGATGCAGCGGCTGGGCATGACGTATGAGGGCCGCTTGCGCGAGGTCGAGTGGGCTGGAGGCGGCTGGTGGGACATGCTCCACTATGCCATCCTCGATCATGAGTGGCAGAACTTGGAGCGCAGCCGGTCTGGTGGCGCCCCCTCTCGGCCATAAATGGCCGGAGTAGAGAAAAAGGCCATGAATGGCCGACTCGCCTTTCGGGCGAGCAGGGCTGCATGTGCAGCCCTGGTGGGCTTTCAAGCCCCTCTGCCAACGCTACTCCGGCCTTTCAAGGCCGAGGGTGGCTTTCCTATCGCCGTGCCGTTGCGGCAGCCCGCTGGTAGATATGGATTGGACGGCCCTCGGCAGCGAGCACCGCCTCACGGAGCGCCTCGCTGTAGGTCGGGTGCGGATGAACGGTTGCCATGATCTCATCGACCGTCAGCTCGGCGCGCATCGCCAGCGAGTACTCGGTAATCAGATTGGTGGCGTCCGGCCCGTAGATCGTCGCGCCCAGAATCTCGCCATATTCCCCGACGATGACCTTGGTGAAGCCCTCGGCCTCGTTCGACGCCAACGCCTTGCCATTCGCCGCCCACGGGAACTTGCCGACCTTGATGTTGGCGTTGCGCTCGCGCGCCTGCTGCTCGGTCAGGCCGACCGAGGCGATCTCTGGGAAGGTGAAGATTGGGCGCGGGATGACGTTGT
>JAICKD010000318.1 GCA_025928125.1 Ktedonobacterales bacterium | reverse complement strand
GGGCCTGACGCGCTCGAAGGTCTCCCGGTCGCCACCGACCATCATGGACAACTGGCCCTGCTCCAGGGTAATCGGGCTGCCCGAGACCGGAGTATCGAGCATACGCGCGCCACGCGCCGCCACCTGGTCGGCCAGCTCGCGCGACTTCGCCGGGCTGACCGTACTCATGTCGATGTAGACCTTGCCTGGCCGCAGCCCTGCCAGCACCCCGTTTGGCCCCTGCACGACCGTCTCAAGCGCGTCGGTGTTGGTGACCATGGTGAAGGTGATCTCCGCCGATTCCATCACGTCACGGGGCGTGTTGGCCCAGCGCATCCCGGCAGCCAGCAGCCACTGCGCTTTGGCTGGCGTGCGGTTGAAGCCAACAACGTCGTAACCAGCGTCCAGGAGCCGCTTGGTGACGCGGCCACCCATGGCGCCAAGACCGATGAAGCCAAGAGCGACACGAGCCATATTCACACCTCCAGGTGATTCTGTGAGCGACAGCGCCGCCCGCCATTGTCACTATTTTCGGTTTCGTCGCTCATGCGGCCCTCAAAGTGACCCGGACCGTCACGGCAACGCATCATCTTGGCGCCTCCTCCTGGCGCCTCCTTCACACCGGAACAGAACCCGTACTCTGGCGAACGATCAACTCAACAGGCATTACCAATGGCTCTGGAGCCATCATCCTATTGGTAATCTGCGCAAGCAAGCGCTCTGCCGCGGCTCTCCCCATTTCATTCAGGGGCAGATGAACTGTCGTCAGAAGACGCGTTGTGCCGAGAACCGTCGAGATATCGTTGAAACCGACAATCGAGATGTCGCTTGGCACATGTAGTCCCGCCTCCTCTATCGCACGCAAGGCTCCGACCGCCGCGAGGTCGTTGACGGCGAAGATAGCTGTCGGCGGCTGAGGCAATGCGAGGAGTTGCCGCGTCCCCTCATAGCCTCCCGGCTCGCGGAAGCTACCGCGCACAATGAGATTTGGATCAACAGGCAGGTGGCGCCGCTGGAGGGTATCGAGATATCCGCGGGCGCGTGTGTGGCCCGTCGACATCTCATCCGAACCAGTAATATGGGCGATTCGGCGATGGCCCAGGTCGATGAGATGCTCCACAGCGGCGGTAGCCCCAGCGTAGTCATCGGGTACGACCGTATTGCCAGAAATGGGGTCGGTGTGGCGGTTGACCATGACGAACGGGAATCCACCCGCGCTCAGCGCATTGATGGCGGGATCCTCGCGCCGCGCCGTTGCGAGAAGTAATCCATCCACCTGACGTCCCCGCAACATGGCGATGCTACCTTGCTCGCGCGCCAGCTCGTCGTCTGTGTTGGCCATAATCACGCTGTAGCCTCTGGCCGCCATGGCATCCTCGATGCCCCGGAACAAGATGGCAAAGAACGGGTTGGCAATGTCTGGGATGACCGTACCGACGACGAAACTGCGCTTTGTCCGCAGCGAGCGCGCCAGGTGATTTGGCTGATAGCCCTGCTCGCGAGCCAGCGCCAGAATGCGCGCGCGCACTTCCTCGCTCACTCGTTGCTGCGGATCGTCGTTGAGCACCCGCGCAACTGTCGAGGGGTGTACTCCGGCCAATCTGGCAAGGTCTTTCAAGGTCATTTTACGTAGCCTTGCAGGCGCCATGGCCACGGTGCTCGCCCACCGGCACAGCCCTCCCCTGTTTTGAACAAACGGTTGTTCCGACAACAGTAGCATTAAATATAGGGTCTGTCAATTGTCGACAGGCAGCCGCCTCAGATGCCGTCATGATGTGACGTTCGCGGCGTCTTCCTCTGGTTCCCTCTTTCAAGAATACCACCAGACGGCGATCCCGCAACAGACGGCAAGTGCGCAGAAAATCGCCGTGAACGCTACTGATCAACTTAGCTGCGCATTGACAGGCTCTTGGGGGAGTGCTACAGTGTCGTGCAATCGATTGTTCATCGCGAACAAACGATTGTCTTTAGAGGTATCGCTCCCTGGTAGATGCTCACCAATGGATGTCGTAACGCGCCGTATGTGGGTGAAGCGAACAGTAATTCCACATATTTGGCATGCAGGGAGGAATTATGGCCACGACTGACTCCGATGCACGTGAGAGTACGGGCAATTCCCAGCGAGATGAGCGCGTTCGCATCGCCGTAAGCCATTGGGCGCCACGGTTTGTCGCGAACGGTGTGGACATGAGCGACTTCAACGCTACCCTTGCGCGTATCCAGACCTGGAGCCAGTGGCTGGCAGAATGGGCCACGACAGCGCGCGGGTATGAAGACCTCGCCCAGACCGCCGAATCCAGTGGGTTCGCCATGACAGCAGCCGAAGCCTGGCGTCGCGCCGCTTTGTGCTGGCACTTCGGCAAGTTCGTCTTCATGGAAGATCCCGAACTCGCGCGCACAGCACAGCAGCGGCTGGCGGAAGACTACCAGAAGGGAATGAGTTCCCTGGAACCACCCGCGGTGCGCGTCGAGATTCCGTACGGCGCCGTTCGCATGGCCGCGTTACTGCGTCTGCCAGCAGGAGTAGAGCGGCCGCCGGTGGTCATCATGCTCCCTGGGCTTGACTCAACCAAAGAGGAAATCCAGACGACCGCCGATTATTTCTTGAAGCGCGGGCTGGCGACGCTGGCGGTGGATGGGCCGGGGCAGGGTGAGACCGAGGAGCTGCTGCATATCGAGCCAGCGTACGAGCATGCCTCCCAGGCTGTGATGGACTGGATCAAGATGCGCGACGATCTCGACCATGATCGTGTCGGCGTCTTTGGTGTAAGTCTCGGTGGCTACTACTCTGTGCGCACAGCGGCATTCGTTCCTGGCATCAAGGCAGCGGTAAATCTGGCGGGCATCTACTCGATGGCTGAGCATTGGGACGAGCGCCCACCCATGACTCGCGCCACCTTTACGAAGCGTTCAGGAGCGGCGGACGAGGCCGAGGGACGGCAACGCGCGCAAGCGATGTCGCTTGTCGGCGTCACTCAGCATGTTCGCTGTCCACTGCTCATCGTACACGGCACGCGCGATACGATTGTCCTCTTCAGCGATGCGGAGCGCATCCACGCCGAAACACCAGGGTCTGAACTGGCCGCGTTCGAAGGCAGCAATCACGGATGTACCGACCGTGTCTTCGCATCGCGCTCTCTGATGGCCGACTGGTTGGCCCAACATCTCGGTTAGCTCGCACAACCTATGCTGCGTTAGCCCTTAACGACTAATTTGGCGCTCGATTGATAGCTGATGCCAGATGGAATCAACATCGAGCAGGAGGGAGCATGACGAGCCAGTTTGACGTCATGATTGCGGGCGCTTCAAGATGCTCGCACTGCGATTTATGACACAGGATTGACAAAGCAGCAGGGAGATGCTAAAGTCTCAGGCAATCGTTTGTCCAACGCCTGTTTGGCATTCTCGTTCGGTGAGGAGGTGGCAAGAATCCCTTGTGATGGTTGCGACGCGGAGCGCCAAGACCGCAACGAGGGAGCGATTAGACGGTTGGGTGACTCATCCTGGCATGGCAATCAAGACCGGTACTACTCCCAGCGAACCACATGTATACGAGGGACGCCAAGCACCCGCGAAATCCTCAGTGCTACGAGGGGGAACAAGAATGACCGGATGGCATTTTCACAGGATACGGAGTTTCACAGCTGCTGTCGTGATCGCGCTGGCAGCGCTGATGGCGTTCACCGCCTGCGGGACGACGAGCACACAAACAGGGAATACGTCGCCGATTGTGATTGGCACGTCCCTTTCCACCTCAGGCGACTTTGCGGACGATGGCAAAGCGTTTCAGCAGGGCTACGAACTTTGGGCCGATCAGGTGAATAAGAACGGTGGCCTGCTGGGGCGCAAGGTAAAGCTCGACATCGTCGCGGACAACAGTACCCCGGAACAGGTAACCACCAACTACACCAAGCTCATTACGGTGGATCACGTTGATTTCACCATTGGCCCGTACTCCAGCCTTCTGACCAAACCCGCGTCCGTCGTCACCAACCGCTACGGCTATGCCATGCTCGAAGGTGCTGGGGGCGCTCCTTCCGTCTTCAATCGCGGGATCAAAGGCATATACGACGTCTCCGTCCCCGTTGAGGATCTGTTGGTGAGTTATGGCCAGATGCTGGCCGCAATGCCAGCGGACCAGCGTCCGAAGACCGCCGCTTATGCCACTGAGGACGATCCGTTCACGCAGCCGCAGATAGACAAGGTGAAACCAATACTCGAAGCGGCGGGAATCAAGACGGTATACTACCAGGTATTCCCTAGCGAGACGACCGACTACACGCCAATCGCCAACGCTGTTATCAACAAGAATGCCGAAGTGTTCATCGGAGGGACACACATCCAGAACTCCGAGGCGTTCGTCAAGATTTTCACACAGCAACACTACAACCCGAAGGCCATCATGTTCACGGCCGGGCCGGATGTTGGCGCGCCTTTTGTCCAGGCGGTCGGCGCGGCGAACACAGAGGGCATCGCCTTCGCCAATAGCTGGTGGCCAGAGTTGAACAATGCCCGGAACACCGCCTTTGTGCAGTCGTTCGTCGCCAAATATGGTGGCACGAAAGACGACATTTCCGCCGACTCCGCCGAGGCATTCGCGGTTGGCGAGGTGCTGCAACAGGCAGTTGAACAGTGTAAGTGTACCGACAACGCCAAGTTGATCCAGACGCTCAATACCAGCAAGTTTGATAGTGTTCAAGGCCCCGTTCAGTTCAACAGTGTGGGTGAGAGCGACAACATGCCCGCATTTACCCTGCAATGGCAGCATGGGAGCGTTGTCTGTGTCTATCCATCACCACCAGCGACCGCGTCCCTCGAGTATCCGAAACCCAACTGGGGAGGCTGATTTCCCGTTGTTGTAGCGAGTTGCGGGAGATGGGTTTCACATGATCCATCTCTCGCGCCGCTCTCCCGTTTTCTACTATGCTGGAGGGCGCCGAGCAACCCGCCGATGCGCAACTCGACCCAGTGCTCACGAAGGAGTCAATGGCGTGTCCCTCGAATTCGACCCGGTCACGATCCTCGACGCCGTGCTTGCAGGGATCCTCACTGGCACTGTGTATGCCCTCATG
>JAICKD010000361.1 GCA_025928125.1 Ktedonobacterales bacterium | reverse complement strand
GAAAAGTTGAGATCTGGATTGAGTTGGCGTACAAGCTGACCGTGTGTATCAAATATCGCCACCGCATGGTGCGCGATGATTCCCGCATAGGGGTTGTCGCATTTTCCGACTTGCGCCAATACCGCTACCTGCTGACCATTGGGCGACCATGTCGCATAAGATGGGCAGACGAGATTATTGACGGCGAGGCTGATGCTTGTGACGTTACTGGCTGGCCGTGCGTGCTGCTGCCAGGGAAACAGCCCCTTCCACGCGGCCCCCGCCGAGACGAGGACTACGACCGCCAGGAGTATCGCCAACAACGCTGGCCACGGTCGTCTACGTGATGGGGTATTTACAATACGCATCGGAGCAGGATTGTCAGAATCGGGCATGGCTTGTGTGGCCACGGCGAGTTCGCGCATGGCGGCAATCCGCTGATCTCGCGTGGCTTCATCGTCGTTGACATTTGGAGCGTTATCCGGGGTCGGCAGTTGATCCTGTTGGTCTATGATGAACCTGACCTTATACCACGTCCATTGCGCATTTGATGCGTCCTGGGTGAATCGGACCCCGTTCTCCTACGGGGGAGCCGGGTCACTCCCCCAAGTATACTGCCCGATTGTGACGTGTCAACTAGCAGTCATGCGGAGACCACATGATGAACGAGCGCTCTGCTGCCTCTCTTTCAGGGTAACAAACACACATCCCGAAGGCTCCGGGCAGGAGAACCTTCGGGATGTTGTATCTATCCACCCACACATATCGCCGTGAGGGCGGATAGCGCATGGCTAGCTCAGCTAACTATGCTTCCAGGTGACGCTAAATGATGTGCCGCCGCCGCCGAGGCCCGATGGCGTCGCTTTGGTGGTACTCCCAGATGCCATCGTGATCGCGTCGGGGTTGGGGTTGCTGCTGATCGAGACGCCATTGGCGGTGCAGTTCGTGAAGCCCACCGTGCCGAAGTTGGCCAGCGGCAGCACGCCGCCAGAGCCAGACGGAGCCTCGGCGATCCACTCGGCTGAACCGAGTTTTGCTTTCTTGGAGGTTTGATTCGTCGTGAACGTCCAATGTTGTGTCGAGTCGCTGATTGTCAGTGTGAACTTGCCCCCGCTGGCGACCTTGACCTCAGCGGTAATGCTATCGCCGGGACGCACGGTGTTCGAGAGATTTACGGGGAACTTCGGATACATCTCATACCAGGCATAATACACCGGCGAGCCGCTGGAGCAATCCGCGTCGGTGCCGGTCTGCTCCACTGAGTTGGTGGTGTCGCCATCGATGCCCACCCAGAACGACGAGTAGGCGGTCTGACCACTGGAGCATGAGGCGGAAGGCTGTACCCACGAGCCTTTCACGTCGGTGAACGTCGCGCCGGTATTGGCATAGCCTGACCAGTTCGTGCTCGTCGAATTCTTACCATTGTGTAGATGAAGCGCGACTGGCATGGTCTGATGTGAAGGCGCATGAGCCGACGCGGTGGGTGCGCCTCTGCCAAAGACGAGCAAAGCGGCCAGCGCGGGGATAAGAACCGCGAGGGACAGCGCGGGTACCAGGAACTTCTTACGCATGGATTCTCCTTCTCAGGGATGCAACAACGTATGAACGGACCACGGAGAAGTGATATGCTCCGACGCGCCAGAATGCTGGTTGAGATACGCCGCTGCCCTGAGCATATCGTGCGTAGTATTGCGCAATACCAAGCGTACCAGAGGTGTCAATCAGACTTGTTGCTGTCGTCGGAGCATTTGCGTAGTGAAGAATCCGCTCACGTTTGAAGCGAGCTATATCATGCGGTGTAGACTATGAGCGGAGACCGTTCTGCGACGGGGCAGAAGCGGCGATTTTTCACAGAAGGATGTGAAGCATGGCGGATGTGCTGGGCGAGATCGAACAGTATATCGAGGATCATCTGGCGGAGTCTCTGGAAGACCTGCGGCGGCTGACCGCTATCCCAAGCGTCTCCAGCAAACATGAGGGCATCGACGATGCGGCGGCGTTCGTGCGCGAGCTGCTGGCGGGCGCTGGCTTCGAGGCGCGAGTGCTGCCGACGAGCGGGCATCCGGTCGTCTACGCCGACTCCGGCGGCGATGGTAGCGGCAAGACGCTGCTCTGCTATAACCATTATGACGTTCAGCCCGCCGAGCCGCTGGATTTGTGGGAGTCGCCGCCGTTCGAGTTGACCGAACGCGATGGCCGCGTCTACGCACGTGGCGTCTCAGACGACAAGGGGCAGTTGATCTCGCGGCTGGCGGCGATTCGCGCGGTGCGCGCGGTGACGGGCGGCCTGCCGGAGCGTGTCAAGTTTCTGGTTGAGGGCGAAGAGGAGGTCAGCAGCCCCAGCCTCGAACCGTTCGTCGAGGAGAACCGCGACCTGCTCGCCGCCGATGCCTGCGTCTGGGAGTTCGGCGGCGTGGACCCTGACGGGCGGCCCGAGGTGGTGCTCGGCCTGCGCGGCATCCTCTATGTCGAGTATCGCGTGCGGACGCTCTCGCGCGACGCGCACTCCGGTAGCGCCCACAATCTGCCGAACGCCGCGTGGCGGCTGGTGCGCGCGCTCAACACCATCCAGGGCGCCGATGGGCGTGTCCTGATTCCCGGCTTCTACGACTCGGTGCAGGGGCCGACCGATACCGACCTGCAACTGCTTGCGGGATTGCCCTCTACCGAAGAGTTCTACCACGAGCACTTTGGCGTCAAGGAGTTCGTCAACGGCCATACCGGCATGGACTACCGGACCGCGGTCTACGAGCCGACGGCCAATATCGCGGGCATCGGCGCGGGCTGGCAGGGGCAGGGGTCGAAGACGGTCATCCCGGCCTATGCGATGGCCAAGATGGACTTCCGCCTCGTGCCTG
The DNA here is from genome assembly GCA_025928125.1 of Ktedonobacterales bacterium. GTDB lineage: Bacteria > Chloroflexota > Ktedonobacteria > Ktedonobacterales > JADMIN01 > DAHUXT01. The sequence goes on along the minus strand of JAICKD010000361.1, from coordinate 1,749 downwards.
ACCAGGACCCCGAAGACCTCTTCTCGAAGCTGCGCAAGCACCTCGACGATGGCGGATTCAGCGATGTTGAGGTGGTGAAGCTGGGCGCCGAGCGGGCCGCGACCACGCCAGGCGACGACCCATTCGTTCAGTTGACGGCGCGGCTGGCCTCCGAGGTCTACGGCAAGCCCGCGGTGATCGATCCACTGGTTGGCGGGACCGGCCCGGTCTATCCCTTCCGCGCGTTCCTTGGCACGCCCATCGTGACGCTCGGCCCTGGCGACCCGCTCTCCAACGCGCACTCACCCAACGAAAGCATGTCCATCGCCAACTTCCTGCTAGGCACGAAGCATATGGCGCGGCTGCTGGTGGAGTTTGGCGATCTGTAGCAGTCGCTGCGGATTCGTGGGCAAATCCTGCCGGAGTCGCCGATATTGAGATAAATAGCATGTAAAGAGTGGCCAGTTGCATTGTCTGCGCCCAGAGACCATGCTATAATCTAAACGCGGCGCGGAAACCGTTAGCTGGGGAACGCGCCGCCTGGCATCTCCTCAGCTCGCCGACTCCGGAGACGATCCCAACGCTCGCGCCGGATAACCGCCCCCAATCGCTGGCTGTATCCCGCCGACTCGTTGGCTGGCTCGGAGAGTCTGAGCTGCGGTGTGGCCAGCATAGCGTGCGTCGCGCAAAGAGAATGGGTTTCTCTGACCGCGTAACGACCGTTCGTAACATCACTATTACCTGTCACTGGATTCCGGTTCGCTGTTTGACCGGCGACGTGTCCGTGAGGCGCGGATGTCCTGGAAAGTTCTCATCGAGCGCGGCAATTTGGGCTTCAGCGCCGCGCACTTTATCACGTTTGAGGGCCAGTGCGAGCCGCTGCATGGGCATAACTATGGCGTGCGCGTCGAGGTCGAGGGGGAACTCACTCCCGACAGCTACGTGCTCGATTTCGTCGTCCTCAAGAATATCGTGCGCGCGCTCTGCAAAGAGTGGGACCACCGCTTCCTGCTGCCGCTGAACAATCCACATTTGCGCCTGACCGAACACGAGGATGCCTGGGAAGTGGTCTATAACGGTCCGCTCACCCATGGCGCGGCCACCACCGACGGCGTCACCCGCTATCTGCTGCCCAAGGCGGCGGTAGTCTCGCTGCCGATCGACAACGCCACCGCCGAACGCCTGGCTCAGCAACTTGCCCGGCGCATCGCGGACCGGCTGCGGGAGGCGAACAAGCTGGAGCAGCTCGACCGCATCCAGGTGGGCGTCGAAGAGACAGAAATGCAGGTCGCCTTCTTCACTCTGGACCTACGTACCCATCCATCAGGCGATCTCTCCCCGCCGGTATAGCATTTGCTATCCAGGTGAGCAGTGGTTATTTTCTCCCACGCCGCGAAGTGATTTTGGACCTTCACATTTTTTCAACGTTGTTGTGTGTATCTGGTGCATGAGCAAATGGCGCTCGTGCGCTGAGATGGCCGAGATTCGGCCCAAACCGGCTCTGCCGGCCGTGAGCAATGGAGCTCCACCCTGGCCAGCGCTGGCTACCTTGCAGGAGGATATGTACCTGTGGCGATCAAAGAACCTGAAGTCATGAACCCCTATGCGCAAGCGGTCGCGCAATTCGACGCCGCCGCTGAACGCCTCAACCTCTCCCCGTCGCTGCGCAAGATTCTGCGCAAACCGAAGCGCGAGCTGTTCGTGAACTTCCCGGTGCGGATGGACGACGGAACCTTTGAAATGTATACTGGCTTTCGCGTCCAGCATAAT
>JAICKD010000795.1 GCA_025928125.1 Ktedonobacterales bacterium | reverse complement strand
TTCGATACCTACTCCGGTCGCTACATTCGCCTGGTCCATTCCGTTGCCACCATCCTATTCGTTTGCCAGAATACGCATTATCTCTTGCGAAAGATTGCTCCTCCATTCTACTGGAGATGTCCAGTCCTTTCTACGGGCTAGGTGGGAGGCGCGGGCATTTCTGACGACTCCCTTCCGGGCTGGCCCATCCGTCTGCCAGGCTGGCAGGCTCCGCTGTCCTGTGCTACCGTTGAGGGTGCGGGATAGCAAGGGGCAGTTGCCTCGGGGCGTCCCGCTTCGTCTGTACATATGTCCTAGATATGCACTCGCAGCGACGCACTCATCTCAACCGCGCAAACAGACACCCCGGCTCGCGCGCCGTCGTCCTCGCGACGCACAAGCCCCAACATAGAACACGGTAGACACGCGATACCGCGAGGGATGGTGATTTTCCGTGGCCGACTTCACCCACCTGCACGTTCATTCCGAATACAGCCTGCTCGATGGCCAGTCGCGCATCAAGCGGCTGATCGAGGCGACCAAGGCAGGGGGCATGGATGCGCTGGCGCTCACCGACCACGGCGGCATGTATGGCTCCATCGAGTTCTACAAGGCGTGCAAGGCGGCGGGCATCAAGCCAATTATTGGCGTTGAGGGCTACTCTGTCCCCTCGCTCGAAGAGAAGACCGGACGCTACGAATACAACCACCTGCTGCTACTGGCGAAGGATCAGGTCGGCTACCATAACCTGCTGAAGCTGACCACACTGGCGCACACGAAGGGCTACCAGGCGCGCCCGCGTATCGATAAGAAGATGTTGGCCGCGCATGCCGAGGGGCTGATCGTCACCTCAGGCTGCCTCTCCGGCGAGATCCCCGAACTACTGCTCAAGGGCGACATCAACGGCGCGCGGGCGGCGGCACGCTGGCATCAAGATGTCTTTGGGCCAGAGAACTTCTACATCGAGGTGCAGGACCACGCCGCGCCCGAGTCGCCGCAGAACAAGCTCAACCCGATGCTCTATAACCTCGCCCGCGAGACCGGCGCGCCGCTGCTGGCCACCAACGACCTGCACTACGTCGCCGCCGACGATGCCCAGGCGCAGGATGTGCTGCTCTGCGTCCAGACCGGCAAGACGCTGGACGAGCCGAAGCGGATGAAGTTCGACAGCCAGCACTATTACCTCAAGACGCCCGACGAGATGGCGCGGATGTTCCCCGAATTGCCCGAGGCGCTATCGAACACGATGCGCGTTGCCGAGATGTGCAACGTCGAGATCGAGTTCGGCGCCAACCTGCTGCCGATTTACCACATTCCCGCCGGATTCGCCACGCCCGACGAATATCTCTACCATCTCTGCCTTGAGGGCGTCAAAGAGCGCTACGGCGCAATGAGCGAGGCGGTACAGCAGAAGCTCGACTACGAGTTCAGCGTTATCCGCGAGAAGGGCTTCGTCTCCTACTTCCTGATCGTCTGGGATTACGTCAACTTTGGCCGCAGCCGTGGCATGCGCTGCGTCGCGCGCGGCTCGGCGGCGGGCAGTCTCGTCGCCTATGTGCTCGGCATCACCAACGTCGATCCGCTCCGCTACGATCTTCTTTTCGAGCGGTTCCTCAACCCCGAGCGCATGAGCATGCCCGATATCGACATGGACTTCCCCGACGACCGCCGTGAGGAAGTGATTCGCTACGTCGCCGACAAATACGGCTGGGACAAGGTGGCTCAGATCGTCACCTTCAACACGATGGCCGCCAAAGCCGCTGTGCGCGACGTGGGCCGCGTGATGGGCATGCAGAACGAGGCCGACCGAGTGGCGCGGCTGATCCCCGCTGGCCCGAAGGTGACAATCCACAGCGCGCTCAAAGATGTCGCGGACCTGCGCCAGACCTACGAGACGAACTCGCAGATTCGGAAACTGGTGGATACGGCGCTCGACCTGGAAGGCACGGTACGTAGCACCGGCATCCACGCGGCGGGCGTCGTCATCTCGC
>JAICKD010000186.1 GCA_025928125.1 Ktedonobacterales bacterium | reverse complement strand
TTCGCGGCATGAATGCCGCGGCTAATATCGCCCGTCCGGTTTCCATGTTCCGGGCAAGCTAATTTGTCTGTTGCAGGACAAGCCGTGGCCTTACGAACTCTTACCTTTTAGCCCGAACATCACAGGCGAACCGGGAGCACGGAGGGACTTAGCCGCGGCCTTCAGGCCGCGAGTAGCCCCCAGCACGCTGTTCGGGGTTCATTCGTAAAATGCATCAGGCCACGGCGCGGTCACCTTATCGTACACGCAACCAGCGTAGCGTACTTGCCGAATAAAGTGAGAGAACCTGACTCATGAACGTTCCCCCAAGATCGCCGCTGACCGACGAAGAGATGATGCGTGGTGACCTGATTCTGGCCCGCCTCATCGACTTCACACGGCTACTCTGGGAGCTGGGATTTGATATCGGGCCGGGGCGCGTCGTCGAGCTGGCCGAGAGCCTCGCGCTGATCAACATCGCCAGCCAGGACGAGTTTTATACCCTGCTCAAGGTCAGCCTCGTCTCGAAACACGATCAGGCGATACTCTTCGATCTGGCGTTCGCCTACTTCTGGCGCAGCCCCAACGCGAATTCGACGCCCCACCTGGAGGCGCAACTCGAGGCGGCGGCGCAGCGGCGCAGTCTCGCCGTACCCGAGCATCGGCGCCAGGAGAGTGATCAGCGTGTCTACCGCTCGTCGCTGGAGCCTGATATGGCGCAGCGGCATCCGTATTCACGCCTGAACGACGCCCGTAACCCGCGTCGCAAGGAAGAGGATGAGGACATCGAGCGTAGCGAGACCTGGAGCGCCGATGAGGTGCTGCGCCGCAAGGACTTCGAGCAGTTCAGCTATGAGGAGCTTCAGGAAGCCCGTGAGATGATTGCGAAGATGCGCTGGCGGCTGGGCGAGCGCCGCACCCGTCGCCTGCGTTCCTCGCGGCACGGGCGCCAGCTCGATCTGCGGCAGACCCTGCGCCGCTCGTTGCGCACCGATGGCGAGCCTATCGTGCTGGCGCGGCGGCGGCCACGTCTCAAGCCGCGCCCGCTGGTCATTCTCTGCGACATCAGCGGCTCGATGAGCCTCTATTCCCGGCTGCTACTGCACTTCGTGCATACCGTCTCGAATGGCCTGCAGAATGTCGAGACGTTCCTCTTCGGCACGCGCCTGACACGGATTACACGACATCTTGCACGCCGCGACGTGGACGACGCCATCGCCCATGTGACACGCAGCGTGCAGGACTGGTCGGGCGGCACGCGCATCGGCGATTCGCTGCGGACCTTCAACCGCCAGTGGTCGCGGCGCGTGCTGGGGCGCGGCGCGGTGGTGCTGATTATCAGCGATGGCTGGGATCGCGGCGATGTCAAAGTGCTGGCCGAGGAGATGGCGCGGCTGCACCGCAACTCGCACCGTTTGATCTGGCTGAACCCGCTGCTGGGGCATAAAGATTACCAACCTGTGACCGCGGGCATGCGTGCCGCGTTACCGTATATTGACGCATTTCTTCCGGCGAACAACCTGGATAGTCTTCTCGCGCTCGGTCATGCGCTCGAAGCCATTGACGAAACACCCCGCAGTCTCCGTACGCAAGCGCTACCCTTCGCGAACCACGCGGCGGGAGCGATGCCGAGGAAGGGATAATACGTCAATTGGTGGGTCGGTGTAGACAGCCGCCTTCGTTGTCGGATAGGATGATGGGGAACGATTTTCCGTGCAAAGTATCCTTCATCATCTTGGCTCACCGGTAATCAGCGGCGGTGCGGGGGAGGTCTTCCGAGGATGGCTGTTGTCACCAGCATTATCAACCTGAAGGGCGGCGTCGGCAAAACGACTCTGACGCTGGCTCTGGCTCACTATCTGGCCGCCGAACATGCCAAGCGTGTTCTGGTGATCGATCTCGACCCGCAGACCAATGCGACCATCGCCCTCGTCACCGAGCGCCGCTGGCGCGAGCGGGACCAGACCGGCCAGACACTCTTTCAACTGTTCAAAGACCAGCTCGATGGCACCCGGACTTTCTCGGCGCCAGAGGCTATTCTGACGCGCGTCTCGAATGTGGGCGGCGGCGTACCCGGCCTGGATTTGCTTCCAGCCAGCATCCGTCTGCACCGGATTCAGGACCGCATCACCAAAATCACCGATCTCGATAGTTTTCGCAATGGGCCAGTCTATGCGCTGCGCGAGTCGTTGCGCGATGTGCTGCCGCACTATGATCACGTGCTGATTGACTGCCCGCCCAATCTGGGTGTCATTACCCTGAATGGCATCGCCATCAGCCGGTATTTTCTCATTCCGGTCGTACCGGATATTCTCTCGACACTGGGTGTCCCACTGGTGCTGGATCGTATGGCCGATTTTGCCTTGCGCGCCCAGCACGAGATCTTTGGGCTTGGCATCGTCGTCTCGCGCTATCGCTCATCCAGCCGCCTGCACAAACAGACGGTGCTGAGCATGCGGCGCGATGCGATTCCAGGCATCCATCCTCCGATTTTTAACACGATTATTGCCGAGGATGTTGGGGTGGCGGAAGCGGCGGATGTCGAAGGGAACGTCAGCTCACTGCGCGAGAAATTTGGTGGCAATGCGCCACATCGCCAGTTTAGCGGACTCGCCGACGAATACCTTCGCTACGTGGGCGGCTAACGCTGCCTGGCGCCGGGATGTTGTGGGGAGGGGGTGTCCCGATGGGGCAAACAGGCGACGTTTCCGCGCAGCAACCACAGCCGCCTGCTGCTCCCGGTGGACAGGATCAGCCAATGATAGAGCAAGACGCAGTTCCCGCTTCGACAGATGCGCCAGTCGTCGCCGATGAGACCGTGGTAGACGACGAGGCGACGCAGATTGTGCCGCAAGCCTCGCTCACACCGCCGCCCGCCACGCCGCGCATACCGAGTGGCTCGCTGCCAACTTCGGGTCAGCCGGCGAGCGCGGCAGCCGCGCCACCACCTCCGCCCAACCCCGGGCCACAACATGGATGGCAACCGGGACGCCAGCAGGGGGCGGCGCCACATGTCGTGCCGGTGGTGGCAGGTCAGCGACCTGGCGGGCCTGCGCAAGTCTCGCACGCGCCGTGGCATACCTCGTCGTCCTGGGGGCCAACCACATTTGTCATTACCGCCGAGACCGCCGCTGGGTTCAGCTACCTCTTCTGGTGGGTCTCCGGGCTGCTGGTCTATTTCAACGAACGCGAAAATCGCTATGTGCGCTTCCACGCGGTGCAGTCCATTCTGCTGACTGGCGCGCTGAGCATCTTCAGCGTCTTCGCGTTTACCATCGCGGCGCTCTTCAACGACTTCTTTCAGAGCAGCCATCAATCCTTCTGGCATACGCTGTGCATTGGCACGATAGTGTTATCGCTGATCGTTGTGCTGCTCCCATGGCTGCTCGCAATGATCGCCGCATTCACTGGTACCTACCTGCAATTGCCTAAAATAGGTGAATATGCCGAGCGATTCGCCGCCCCACCCATCCAGCTCCGGCCGTGAGCAGCCACTCGCTGAGGCTGACGTCGGCGCTCCCGAAACGGATACCGCGAGCGCGCCGGGCGTCCAGCGCGGGCGACGCAACCCGCGCGTAGTCGCCGCACTCTGCTATGCTGTTCCCTACGTCGTCGCGCTATGGGTGCTCCTGCGCGAGCGCCGCAATCGCTTTGTGCGTTTCCATGCGGCGCAGTCGCTCATTTTCTTCGTGACGATTCCGCTGATGCAGCTTATGCTGTTTGCCGCACTGGTTGTCGTTGGGAATATCGTAGGCATCGGCGCGCTGGCGTTCGTGCTCGGCCTGCTCTTTATCGGCGCGTTCCTGGTGCTGGGTATTGGCGCGTTGCTCCTCTGGCTGCGGATGTTGGCGGACTCCTGGGCTGGGCAGGCGACGGTGTTCCCCGTCCTTGGGTCGCTGGCGCATCGGCTGGAGCGGCTGCTCACCGAGGTGCGGCGTGAGGTCGAGGTTGCCAGGTCGCGCCCCGTGCGACAGAATGACACGGTATGAAGAAAATCACCGCGCTCGATCCATCGCCTCGCCGCCCGGACTGGTGGCACATCAGCATCGACGGCGCCTACGCCTTCTCACTCGATGGCGCAACCGTCATTGCGGAGTCGCTCGCGCCGGGGCTTGCGCTGACCGATGCGGATGTGGCTCGCTTGCGCGTGCTGGCGGAGGAAAGCCGCCTGATGGACGCCGCGCTGAGCTTCCTGACGGTGCGCCCGCGCAGCCGTGCCGAGGTGCGCCGCCGGTTGCTCCAGCCGCGCCGCAATCGCCCCGCGCCGCCTGCCGAGGCCGTTGATCGCGTACTCGACCGGCTGGCCGAGAAACGCCTGCTGGACGACCGCGAATTCGCCGACTACTGGGTGGAGCAGCGCGAGCGCTTCAGCCCGCGTTCCAGCTATGCGCTCGCCCAGGAACTGCGCCAGCGCGGCGTGGACCGCGCCACCGCCGATGATGTTGTGGACGCCGAACGCGACAGCCAGCGGGCGCTGGATGCCGCGCGCCAGCGACTACGCGCGTTGGGGAGCGCCGACTACGAGGCATTTCGCACGAAGCTGACGGCGTTCTTGCAGCGGCGCGGCTTCAGCTATAGCATCGCCCGCGAGACCGTGCGCGCGCTCTGGGAAGAGACACGCGGCTCTCAGCCCGACGACGATGACGATGCCTCCGACGATGAATGAGGATCCGGCGTCGCCGGGACATCTTACCTCCACTCTGCCTTGGCATCCTGCGACCAGACAACATTGGTCTCCTGTTGCCATCTGCCGTCATGGTAGCGCAGAAGCGCGCCACAGAGTCCCACCGCCCAGGTGTCACTGCTGGCGGGAAGCGTGGTGACACCATAGAGCGGGCATGAGATTGGGCTGGTGACCTTCGACCACACCCCGTCTACATCATGGTAGAGGCTATTAGAGCCGCCGACGGCCCAGCCTTCCTCTGGCGTCGAGCGTGTGGCAGGACGCAGCGAGATGCTGGAGAGGTTCTCATCCACGGTGCGAACGAGTAACCAGCGACTACCTACGTAGCGCAGAATCACGCCAGACGAGGAGTTCCCAATGCTCCCGACAGCATAGCCCGCCTCGGGCGAGGTCATGGCGATGCCTGTGAGGACGATTGGGCCTGGCGCCTGTTGGGCGAAGGGGAGGGGAAGCGTGATCTGCTGCTCGCTCCAAGACGTGCCGTCGTAGTGGATAATGTCGCCGCCAAAGCGGGCGATCCAGATATCATCTGGACCGCCCGCCGCGATGGCTGACCCACCGCCCCATTGCTTATCAGAGAGGGCCGTCACTTCGCGCCAGGCTGTTCCATCGTAGTGCAGCGTGGTCCCCTCACCCGTCGCCCACCCGTCCGTCGGCGAGAGCATGAGCAGCGCCGAGGGATCGGACCCGATGCCAATGGGAAAGACAGGTGTTGTAATCTTCCAGGAGTTGCCGTCATAGTGCAGCAGGACACCGCCGGGTCGGAAGCTGTGGTAGCGGTCGCCAATGGGAATAGGCATGGAGGCCCAGGCCCAGCCATCATGCGCCGACACCATCGAGACGGCTGTGAATTCGGACTGATTGTCGAGACCGACTGGTTTTGGGAGAATCGTCCACTGGCCACGTGAGTAGCGCATGAGCAGCGTCGTGGGTTTGCCGCTGATGTGGCCGACCGCCCAGCCGTTGTCCGCCGACACCATTGAGACACTCTGCAAGCTCATGGTATTGGCCCAAGGGTAGGGCTGTGTGATTCCCAGGCGGGAGAGCCATGCGACGGTGGTCGACTGCAGCATGCACGCCAGAACCAGTACGGCAGTAACCAGGGTCGCGGTGATCGCCAGCGCCGCGCGGCGCTGTAGAACAGACCAGCCCGCTGGGAACGGGAAACCTTGGAGTTGCATGTGCCAAGTGTCCTTCACCGAATTGCGGATTACGCCCAGCGTTTGTCCGAGGCGCGACCAGAACGACACGACCGTATCATAGCAGAAAGCCTGCTGATGGAACAGGGCCACCGAGCAGTACACAGATGACTGCCTAACGAAGAGCAGCTGCAGTGTCAAGGGCGCGAAGAGGTCATGGAACGATGTAGCCGCCATCCACTGGCAGAACAACCCCGGTCACATACGACGACGCATCGGAGCAGAGCCAGAGCGCTGCCTCGGCTACATCGCGCGCCTCACCGATTCGCCCCATGGGGATTGTGGCGGTTATGCGCTCTCTAATTGCTGGATTGCCAAGCCAGTGTTCGTTGACCGATGTCGCCGTCGTGCCGGGCGCTATCGCATTGACGCGGATGCGCTGACTTGCATATTCGAGCGCCGCGGCTTTCGTCAGCCCGACAACACCATGCTTGCTGGCAATATATGGCGCAATGCCCGCACCACTGCCGACGAGTCCAACGGTGGAACTCATATTGACGATGGCTCCTCCATTGCTGGCCAGCATCGCGGGAATCTCGCACTTCAGCGCCAGAAACACCCCTTTGAGGTTGACGGCGATGGTCTGGTCAAACTGCTCTTCACTCACCTCCGTGAGCGGCTTGTTGCCAAGCGCTACGCCAGCATTGTTGACCGCGATATCGAGCCGCCC
>JAICKD010000549.1 GCA_025928125.1 Ktedonobacterales bacterium | reverse complement strand
TTGCAGCGCGCCATCGCTGTCGGAGGTGTTGACAGTCAGTTGCTGCGCATCGGTCGCCGCTGGCAAGGTCACCCGCACCTCCGCAGCATTGACCGGGAAGCTCGTTTCGCTGCCACCATCGAGGTAGTGCCAGTCGAGCCATGCCTGCGAAGCCCCTATGCCCAACGCGCCTTGAACCGTATAGGGAATGTCGAATGTGCGCGTCGCGTCGCTTGTTTCGGGATAATCCCAGGCGACCCGCACCATCGGATTACCACTCGCATCGGTTGTTTCGCTCACCTGCTGATTTGTCACGCCATCGCCGGTCACCTGGCCGAAGATGATACCTGACGTTTTCGCAAGATACAGCGCCAGAAACGCATGATGGAATGGGCCACCGCTGAATTGCACCTGCCAGTGTTCGTTGACCTGGATCGTGCCATCGCGCTGTATCTGCACCGCATAATTGCGCTGCTCATAGGTGACACTGCCATCGGCGCGCGCGATACCAGCCTGCCAGACGAGACAGGCGAACGCCAGACACAGCGCCCATGACAGCAGCAGAATTATTCGCGAGGATCGAGACAGCCACAACGACACAGCCGATTTCTCCACTGTCATGGCGCGGATACCCTCTCCTCGCTACGTTCGCATCCCAACTTAATCGGCCTCTTCTACGACGAGACCACTTGCCTTGATCATCTCATCGCTCACCGGAGAGATCGCTGCTTCGGCGCACTGGCGCAGGTCCATCTCTTCGAGAACGCGCTTCTTGCCCAGCACATGCTTCACCAGCACGAACGCGCGCGCAAGCTGGTCTGGCGTCAGCTCATAGCCCAGCTCTTTCAGTTGCGCGTTGAGCGCGGCGCGACCCGAGAGCTTGCCGACGAACATGCGCCGGTCGGATGCGGGCAGGCCAATGTCCTCCGGGCGCATGATCTCGTAGGTGCGCGTGTCTTTGAGCACGCCATCCTGGTGAACGCCGCCGCCATGGGCGAATGCGTTTGCCCCAACGATAGCCTTCGTCCACTGCGGCTGCATGCCGGAGAGCCGGGCGACCAGGCGACTCGTCGGGATGATCTTCGTGGTATCAACCTTCACATCGAGATCGAGATTCTGGCGGCGGGTGCGAATCGCCATGACGACCTCTTCGGTTGCGGCATTGCCCGCGCGCTCTCCCAGGCCGTTGAAGCACGTATCTACCCGCTCCGCGCCGTGCATCAGCGCCGTGAGCGCGTTGGCGACGGCCAGCCCCAGGTCATCGTGACAATGCGCCGAGATGCGCACATCGGGGAACTCGCGGCGCACATCGTCCACCAACTCGCCGAACTCCCATGGCAGCGCGAAGCCCACTGTGTCGCAGAGTGCGACGTAGCGCACGCCCTCCTTCATGACCGCCTCGATGACTTCGAGGATGAAGTCATGCTCGGTGCGGGTCGTGTCTTCAAGGGCGAAGTCTACATTCGGCGTATATTGCCGCCCGCGCGCCACCGCCGTCCGTGCCAGCTCCAGCACCTCCGCCCGCGTCTTGCCGAGCTTCACCTCGCGATGGAGCGGCGAGGTGCTGATGAACGGGTGGATCGAGCTATGCTCAGCATCTTTGACGGCCTCCCACGCGCGGTCGATGTCGTCAGGGAACGAGCGGGCAATCGAGCAAATCTCGGCGTTGTGGACGTTGCGCGCGATCAGCCGGATCGCCTCGAATTCTGGCTCGCCAGAGATGGCGAAGCCGCAGTCGAGCGTATCGAACCCCATGTCGGCGAGCGCCCGCGCGATCTCCAGCTTCTCCTCGGCGAAGTAGTTGATGCCGGGCGTCTGCTCGCCATCGCGCAGAGTGGTCTCAAAAAACTTGACAATGCGTGGCATATGAAACCTCCCGCTGACCTCACCCACTATCCCCTCCCCGCCGCGAGGAGGGGCGCCAGCATCACGCGGCGCCGGATGTGGCTCGGGGGCAGCGTTAGCCGCGGCATTCATGCCGCGAAGTCGTTGTGCTTCCCGGCGCTATTCCAGCCAGCTAAACGGATATTGCGGATCGTCCATCGTTGCGGCAGCGGTCCCCAGCTTGAGCGGGCGGAATGTATCCACCATCACCGCCAGCTCCTCGGTCCGCTCGGCGCCCAGACTCTTCTCCACAGTGCCGGGATGCGGCCCATGTGGGATACCCCTCGGGTGCAGCGTAATCGAGCTAATCTCGATGCCCTTACGGCTACCGAAGTTGCCGCTGACGTAGTAGATCATCTCATCAGAGTCAATGTTGCTATGGTTGTATGGCACCGGCACCGCCTCGGGATGGTAGTCCAGCTTGCGCGGGCAGAACGAGCAGACCACGAAGTTCGGCCCCTCGAATGTCTGATGGACAGGCGGTGGCTGGTGGACCCGCCCGGTGATCGGCTCGAAATCGTAGATGCTGAAGGCGTACGGATAGAGGAAACCATCCCAGCCGACAACATCCAGCGGGTGGAAGTCATAGGTGTAGGTCATCACCTCGTCATTGACGCGCACCCGCACATCGAACTCGCCGCGCTCCTCATGGACCGGCAACTCAGACGGCGGGCGCAGGTCGCGCTCGCAGTAGGGCGAGTGTTCGAGCAACTGACCAAACTGGTTACGATAGCGCTTCGGCGGCTGAATCGCCCCACCGTACGCCTCGACGACCAGCATACGCTGCTCCCCATCACCCGACTGCATCCGCCATGTCGTGCCGCGCGGGATGACGAGATAGTCGCCCTCGCTATAGGGCAGCGTGCCAAACGTCGTCTCTAGTGACCCGCTGCCCTCGTGGATAAAGAGCAGCTCGTCGCCTTGAGCGTTGCGGTAGAAGTAGCTCATCGGTTCGGTTGGGCGCGCCACAGAGATAACACAGTCATTGTTGTACATCAGCAGGTGACGCCCCTCGACGGGATCGCCACCCTGGGGGGCATCGGCGGTCTTCAGGTGGTGGTGTCGGTGCTGCTCCTGCGTCCACTCATCGCGGCAGACGCTGCCGTGGCGGGCGATCTTGCTCACCCGCGTCGGCGGATGCTGGTGGTAGAGCAGCGATTCGACGCCGCTGAAGCCCTCCTCGCCAAACAACTCCTCGGAATAAAGGCCGCCATCGGGCTTGCGAAATTGCGTATGGCGCTTGTGAGGAATCTTCCCCATTGCGTAATAGAACGGCATGATGTGACTCGCTTTCGCCTAGAGATTGCCGCGCAGCGCCTGCTCGCGCTCGAT
>JAICKD010000372.1 GCA_025928125.1 Ktedonobacterales bacterium | reverse complement strand
GTGCGCACGATGTTGTTGTCCGGCTGCTGGGCGGTCAGCGTGGAGCCCGCCGTCTGCGTATGGAAGCGCAGCAGCAGCGAGCGCTCATCCCTGGCGCCGAAGCGTTCGCGCATGATGCGCGCCCACATGCGCCGGGCCGCGCGGAACTTGGCCACCTCCTCGAAGAAGTTGTTGTGGCCGTTGAAGAAGAACGAGAGCTGCCCGGCGAAGCGATCCACGTCCAGCCCGGCATCCAGCGCCGCGCGCACGTAGGCGATGCCATTGGCGAGGGTGAAGCCGATCTCCTGCGCGGCGGTCGAGCCGGCCTCGCGAATGTGGTAGCCGCTGATGCTGATGGTGTTCCAGCGCGGCACCTCGCCGGCGCAGTAGCGAAACAGATCGGTGATGATGCGCATGGAGGGCGCGGGCGGATAGATATACGTGCCGCGCGCGATGTATTCCTTGAGGATGTCGTTCTGCACCGTGCCAGAGAGCTTGCGGATATCCGCGCCCTGCTCCTTCGCGACGGCAATGTAGAGCGCCAGCAGAATCGAGGCGGTGGCGTTGATCGTCATCGAGGTCGAGACTTGTTCGAGTGGGATGCCATCGAAGAGCGCCCGCATGTCTTCGAGGCTGCCTATCGAGACGCCGACCTTGCCGACCTCGCCCTCCGCCAGCGGGCTATCTGCGTCGTAGCCCATCTGCGTCGGCAGGTCGAAGGCGACCGAGAGGCCAGTCGTGCCGTGCTCCAGCAGGTATTTGTAGCGCTGGTTCGACTCCTCCGCCGAGGAGAATCCCGCATACTGGCGCATCGTCCAGAAGCGCCCGCGATACATCGTCGGCTGAATGCCGCGCGTGTAGGGATATTCGCCGGGATAGCCCAGCGCCGTCGCGGGATTCCAGTCGGCCAGGTTCTCCGGGGTATAGAGCGGCTCGATGATAATATCGGAACTGGTGGTGAACTCGGCGGCGCGCTCCCCCTGCTTCGCTACGGCGCGGGCGTAGGTTGTCACGCGCCACTGCTCCGCGTCCGCACTGGTTGCTGGCTTCGGCTGGGTATTGCTCGTATCGCTCATGGTGGATATCCCTTTCCGGGCGCGGCCCCCTCCCCTAACCCCTCCCCCTAACCCCTCCCCCTAAAGGGAGAGGGGAACCAGAGGCCGAGGTGGGTCTTAAACCTCGCTGGCATGTCGTTTTTCACTGGAAAGGGTAGCACGCCAGCCCTCCACTCGCAATGACGACCGACAACCAACACTGGCCAAAGTGGCAGGTATCGCCTGGCTATGCCCTATGCTATATTTAGTGGAGTAAGCATCACCTTCACGTTTACGTAACTCATCTTCTTGCCAGATACGGGTGTTTTCTTATGCGAAAGCTCGAATACAAGTGGGTCGCGCTGCTCGTGACCACGATTGGCTCCATGATGGTTGCCATCGACTCCACCATTGTCATCCTCGGCCTGCCCGATATGCTCCAGGACCTGCATTCCAACCTCGTCCGGATGACCTGGGTGCTGATGGCCTATCTGCTCGTCAGCACGGTCTTGCTGCTGACCTTCGGGCGCATGGCGGACATGTTCGGCCGGGTGAAAATGTATAACCTCGGCTTCATTATCTTCACCATCGGCTCGGTGGCTTGCGGCTTCTCGCTGAGCGATACCATGCTCATCGGCTCGCGCGTGGTGCAGGGACTCGGCGGCGCGATGCTCTCGGCCAATGCCATGGCGATCATCACCGAGGTCTTCCCGGCGAAACAGCGCGGCCAGGCGATGGGCATTAACGCGATCACCTGGGGCGCGGGCAGCGTCCTCGGCCCCGTCCTCGGAGGCATCATCCTGGCGCTGGGGTCATGGCGCTGGATTTTTCTGGTCAACCTACCAATTGGCATCGTGGCGACGCTGCTCGCCTACCTGCTGCTGCACGACATCGCGCCCAATCCAAAGGGCGAGCGGTTCGACATCTGGGGGGCGGTGCTCTTCAGCGTGGGATTGGTGGCGCTGCTGCTGGCAATTACCGGCGGCATCGGCACAGGCTGGCTCACGCCGTCGATCCTTAGCCTCTTCGCGCTGGCAGTGGTGACGCTGGCGCTCTTCTTCGTGCGCGAGCGGCGCTTCGCCTATCCGATGCTCGACCTGTCGCTCTTCCAGAACCACACGTATGCCTTCTCAGTGGCCGCCGCGACGCTGCAATCACTGGCGATCTTCGCCGTCAACTTCCTGCTGATCTTCTACCTGCAAGGCGTCCGCGCCTTCACCCCGTTGACCGCCGCGCTGCTCATCCTGCCGATGCCGCTGGTCAGCTCCATCATCGGGCCGCTCAGCGGGCGCTGGGCGGATCGCATCGGCGGCAAGATTCCGGCGTCGCTGGGGTTGGCGGCACAGGCGCTGGCGTTGCTGGTGCTCTTCACCCTTACTCCCACCACGCCCTACCCGGTGCTGGCGCTGGCGCTGGTCATCATGGGGGTGGGCAGCGGTCTCTTCTGGTCGCCCAATACCAGCACAACGATGGGCGCCGCGCCTCGCAACCGCCTCGGGGTCGCCTCGGCGACGCTCAACACGATGCGCAACGTGGGCATGGTCTTCAGCTTCGCCCTCGCGCTGGCGGTGGCTGCCGCCTCGATGCCGCCCGCGGTCATGAACGCGGTATTTTTGGGGACGGTCGGCCATCTGGCCTCCGACATCTCCGCCGACTTCACCAATGGGATGGTCCACGCCTTCCTGGTGTCGGTCGTCATCTGTGCGCTGGCGGTCGTCTTCTCGCTCGTGCGTGAAGGGCGACGACCCGCCACTGCGGCGACTCTGGAGACTCCGGCGGCGCGTTCCGAGGCACGATCCGAGGAAAGCGCCGGAGCGCGAACAGCGGGCGGACAATAGAAAATTCCGGTCCCTTGACGTAGAGTAATGCCGCTCTTATACTTAGTTGTATTCGCTACCGGAAGCGGGGACGCAAGTCACGGATGACGTTTGCCCCGCCATATATTGCGTGTGACTATGAACGCGCCAGAACCAATCGGCCGACGCGACATCAGCGTCCAAGAGGAGGGTTCAACCGTTGTCCGACAAGCTCACCATTCGTGACATCGCGCAGCTCGCTGGTGTCTCGACGGCTACTGTCTCGCGCGTTCTCAACAACAAGCCCGACGTCGACCCGGCGACGCGCGAACATGTGATGCAGGTCGTGCAGGAACATGGCTTCGTCCCCAGCGTCACCGCGTCCAGTCTGGCGGGCGGCCGCTCGCCACTGCTTGGGGTGCTGGTGCCATCGCTCACCTGGCCGCTGATGCCGCAGATCATGCAGAGCGTCGCCGACGTGATCGAGCAGACCTCCTACGAGCTGGTGCTCTATAGCATCAGCCACCGCACCGACCGCAGCGGCCTGATCGACCGCATTCTGGCGACCCGCCTGATAGATGGGCTGCTTGCCGTCTACCCCGATGGTCTCGCTGGCGCTGAATCGACGGCGTCCATCAATCGCGAGTCCTCCACGCATCTGCGCGAGATCTATGAACGCGGCTTCCCTGTCGTCGTGCTCGACGACCAGAGTCTTCCCGGCCCTGTGCCGTGGGTCGGGCCAGATAACCGTGTCGGGGCATATGACGCGGTGCGCCATCTCATCCGCCACGGCCACCGCCGCATCGCCTATGTCCAGGGGCCGCTGCAGTATCAGTGTTCGCACGACCGCTACGCGGGCTATCAGCAGGCGCTGGAGGAGGCGCATATCGCTGTCGATCCCGTGCTGATCGTTCAGGGCGACTTCTCCACCGCCAGTGGGCGGACCGCAACCGCGCAACTGCTGGCCCTCGCCGAGCGTCCGACAGCGGTGTTTGCCGCCAACGACCAGATGGCCTACGGCGTCCTTTCGGCCAGTGAGGCGCAGGGGCTGCGCATCCCCGATGACCTGGCGATCATCGGCTTCGACGACATCGCGCTCTCCGCGCACACCCGCCCCGCGCTAACCACCGTGCGGCAGCCATTCGCGGAGATGGGACGCAGCGCCACGGAAATGTTGCTGGCGCTGGTCTCCGCCCCCCGTCTCTTCGGTGGCGGCCTCTATAGCGAGCGGGGGCAGCCCGTTGGCGCGCGCGCCGACTTTGCCCTGCGGATGCCGACCCGCGTGCAGTGGCCTACGGAGCTGGTCGTGCGCGCATCCTGCGGCGGCGAACATGCCGAAGTGTCATCAGTGGATCAGATCCCCATTGATGCGGCGCGCTAGTCCGCGCCAGATACCCTTTACCCTCACACGCTCATTCAGAGGAATGAGTTACCACCCCTATCTTTATGGGTGCTTGACAAGAACGCCACCCATCCGTATACTGTTGTAAACGATTACGAAAACGATACCGGAATCGCATTCAATGGACGTGAAAAACGTCTGGCGCGCAAGCCATTTCCCATTGCGCGCGAATCATGATGCGCCACCTAGCAGAGAAGCAGGTATGCGAATGAGCTTTCCCCAAGATTTCTTCTGGGGCGC
>JAICKD010000562.1 GCA_025928125.1 Ktedonobacterales bacterium | reverse complement strand
GCCACGAGCGGCGGAACGTCGTGGGCCGCGCTGCGCGAACAGTTGATGCGCCAGACGGTCGAACACACGCTGAGCGGGATGACGCTGGATGAGAAGCTCGGCCAGCTCTTTCTGATCGAGTCGACGTACAAGACTTACTCTCAAGATGTCGACAACATGGTCGTCGGCATGCACGCGGGCGCAATGATCGTCTATCAGCAGAACATCACCGACTGGCAGCAGCTTCATGACATGCTGGCGACCATCCAGGCGCATGCCGCGATTCCCATGCTCGTGACGATGGATGAAGAGGGCGGCGGCGTGGATCGCCTCGGCAACAACGATCTGGCGCCGCCTCTGCCATCCGCGCAGGCGATGGCGGCCACTGGTAATCCGCAGTACGCCTATAACAAGGGCGTCACGGCGGCCAAGGAAATGCTGGCGCTCGGCATCAACACCAACCTCGCGCCGGTGGTGGATGTGCGTACCACACCAGCCGCCATCGAGTGGGACCGCCTCTTCGGCAACGACCCCGCCACGGTTGACCGCTATGCAGGCGAATTCCTCAATGGCTTGCAGGATAACGGCGTCATCGGCTGCCTCAAACACTGGCCCGGCATCGGCAGCATCACCCTCGACCCCCATAAGACACTGCCCACGATGGACCGCACCATGAGCCAGCTAGACTCCACCGAGTTTGCCGCATTCAAGGGACTGCTGGCCGACGACCCCGGCATGATTATGGTGACCCATGTCATCGTTCCCGCGATTGATCCAACGCTCCCGGCGACGCTCTCGCCCAAGGTGGTGCAGGGTACGCTGCGTGACAAGCTCGGCTACCAGGGTGTGGTGATGACCGACAGCCTGTACATGCAGGGTATCGCCATTGACTACACGCTGCCCCAGGCAGCGGTGCTCTCGATTGAGGCGGGCGACGATCTGCTGGAGGGCGCGTACGACACCTACTCGATGCGCGGCATGATTCAGGCGATCAAGAACGCGATGAAGGCGGGCAAGATCACGCAAGACCGAATCGACCAGTCGGTGCGGCGTATTCTGGCGCTGAAGGTGCGCTTCGGTATGATTCCGCTCTACGAGCCACACGTAATCCACGGCGATGCGCTGCGCGCTGGCGCGTCATCGTTGGCCGCAGTCGATCTGCCGCGCGGCGCATAGCACGTGGATAGCAACCTTAACGGACGCTAATGGCGAAGATTGGCGTGTACCAATAGGGCAGCGTGAGCGGCAACAGTCCGACGATGAGCATTGGCATGAGCCTTATTGTGTCATGCCAGCGCGCGTGGGTTCGGCCAATGCGCGCGCCGACCAGGAGCAGGACGCCGAGCGCCACGCGGTTGCGGGCGACTTATTTCTCTGCGGCCTTAGCGCCGAACATGCTCTATTACCGGAAGGTTATTCACCGATATTTTACGTTGGCTGGCTGCGCCTTGCCACTTCAAGCACAGCAGCCGCGAACTCCTGCGGTGCTTCTTGCGGCAGATTGTGTCCTACCTGTGGAATCACTTGTCTTTGCAATCCGTTGACAAATAAATGATCGAGATGACTATAGCTTCCAGGTGGGGTCACTCCGTCTCCCGTACCTTCCAACGCTATGCTCGGTACCGTTATTGCTGGACTGACTGCCAAGCGCCGTTCGAGGTCTTCGAGGGCCGGATCACCAGGCGCCAGTCCAAATCGATGACGATAGGAATGCACAACAACATCGACAAAATCCTCATTCTCGAAAGACTCGGCTGTCTTTGCGTAGAGGGTCTCATCAAATTGCCAGTTCGGAGACCATAGCCGCCACAACAATCGACAAAACTCGCGTCGGTATGCTGCCAAACCAGCTCGACCACGTTCGCCATGAAAGTAATACTGATACCAATAGCGCAGCTCCGCTTCCGGTTCTTGTGGCTGCAACGCCCCCTCAATGCGTTGAATATTGTAGCCTCCGCCAGTTACAAGCCCGATGACACGATGGGGCCACAGCGCTGCGACAATACAGGCTGCTCTCCCGCCCCAGTCGTAACCGGCAAGCAGCGCTGTTTCTATCTGGAGCGCATCGAGGAGCGTTCTCAAGTCAAACCCCAAGGCAGCTTGTTGTCCTGATCTGGGTACGTCCGATGAGAGAAAGCGCGTTGGACCGAAACCGCGCAGGTATGGCACGATGACGCGGTACTGTGCCGCAACCAAGATCGGGGCAACGTCTGAGTAGGCGTTGGCGTCATAGGGAAACCCATGAAGCAATACCACACAAGTGCCTTTCGGTGCTCCATACTCCACATATCCCACCTGAAGAACGCCCGCGTCGATCTGTTTCAGTTTCAACATGGAACTCGTACCTCTCCTGAGTACACGTGAAAATAAGGGGTTGGCTGCTGGTGGGAAAAATTGGAGGTATCAAGCACCAAGTAGACCAGCCAACAGGAGCTGGGAAAAGTGTCTCACAAATTGGGCGGGTATGCCAGCGATGTGACACCGCTAGTGCGCCCAAGGAGTGGCCCGTCGTGTCCAAGTCCGTCGTAGAGGAAGGAAGGAAGATAGTCACCGTGGACGGAGTTTTTCCTGGAATGGCCTAAGAGGAGGGAGGCTCTATACCTTGTCTCCCTCGACTTCGCATGTGGGTGCCTCATCAACTATCGTGAGAGGAGCTAGGTTTACCGGGGCAATGCCTGCGCGTTGCTCTTCCGCCACATACTGACGGCAATCCACAGGCATCCAATGGCTACGAGCAGACCGTGCGCCACACGGATCGGCTGATTGCCAAAGAACTGTGGAATATACAGCGCAAACGCCAGCGCGAATGGCACACCGCTCCATCGTGGCAGCACACCTGACCGCCAGATGGCGATGGCGACCATAACGGCGCTGACGCCAAGCAGCAGGAGTCCCATCCCAAACATCACCTCTTGTGGCCCGCCACGCACAACGTCAGCCAGACCGACCAGCGCGGCGCTGTGCTGCTTGAGGGCTTCCTGTCCAATTGCGTGCAGTCCGAATGCCTCGCCGCCGTAATATGGCAGCGTCAGGCTGATCCCAAGCCAGCCTACGACGAGGGAGCCAAACGTGAGTCGCTCCACCTGTGTCTCGCGCAGGGCGAAATAGAGGTCGAGCATTCCCAGCCCTATCAGCGTGAAGCCCAACATGCCCAGCATGTGCGCCAG
>JAICKD010000578.1 GCA_025928125.1 Ktedonobacterales bacterium | reverse complement strand
TAGGTTAGAGCAGATCAGGTCGCGCCCGGTATAGTGGGCTGGCCTTTCGCCTGGATTACTCCTGGAGTACCCAGGCTGCGGCGTTTTACAGTAGCGTTCACGAGACAGCGAGGAGGATCTGGCGCATGGCCAGAATCGCCGGGGTAGATATTCCCCGCGACAAGCGTGTGGAAGTCGCGCTCACGTATATCTTCGGCATCGGCGCGACCACCAGCAAGCAGGTGCTCACGTCGACGCGCGTCAATCCCGATACGCGCGTGAAAGACCTGACCGAAGAAGAGGTCGCGCGGCTGCGTGAATTCATCGACCGGAACTACAAGGTCGAGGGCGACCTCCGGCGTGAGGTCGATATGAACATCAAGCGGCTGATCGAGATCGGCTGCTATCGTGGGATTCGGCATCGCCGCAACCTGCCGGTGCATGGCCAGCGCACGCGCACCAACGCGCGCACGCGTCGGGGTCCGCGCAAGACGGTGGCTGGGCGCAAGAAGGCCGCGAAGAAGTAGAAGACAGGTGTTGGCCTGTCTTCTGGACGGCCACTATCTCAGGAGGAAGCATCCAGCATGGCGGAAAAGACGCCCAAGCGACCCGTCGGACGTCAGCGGCGGCGCGAGCGTAAGTCAGTGCCGCGTGGCAAGGCGTACATCCAGGCGACATTCAACAACACGATGGTCACCATCACCGATCCCAACGGGAACGCGCTCTCATGGAGCAGCGCCGGGGCATCGAACTTCAAGGGGTCGCGCAAGAGCACGCCCTATGCCGCGCAGGTCACCGCTGAAAGCGCCGCGCGCAAGGCGATGGAGCATGGCGTGCGCCAGATCGAGGTCTACGTGCGCGGGCCGGGCGCTGGTCGCGAGGCGGCGATTCGCTCGTTGCAGGCCGCGGGCCTTCAGGTCGTCTCGATCACCGATGTTACGCCGATCCCGCACAATGGCTGTCGGCCACCGAAGCGGCGTCGCGTCTAATCTGGCTGTGTCAGGCGCGAGCCGACTGACACTGGATGATTTCTCTAGCGGCTGGCGCATGTGCGCCGCTGCATGATAGCTATTCCTGGATTCCCAGTTACCGATACCGGTATGCGTTGCTCTGGCGCCGTCTGCCGGAAATTGCACGAAAGATGCGCGTCAAGCGACCTGGAGTGCGTGTTCGCGAGGCCCGCCTTCGTCCTGGCGGTTCTGGACTGGCTCGTGAGAGTTCCGTAGCCAGTCGCGCGGGGAACGTGTGTAGCCCACTGCTTCCCCTGATAGCCTCTCGTTGCACGCCGCGCGAGGAAGCGCGATGGCGCCTTTTGGATGAAGCGACTGTTCTGTTCGCGCCTGCTGACGCTGCGGCTGGTGTCGCGGGGGGCGAGAGACAGTGACGGCGAGATTCCGAAAGCGCACAACAGGCTCTCTGGCAATGGGCCAGGGCGCACGAACAACGATGAACACCGCCGGGCATCAGAGCGATGTCTGGTGTACTTTGTTCTTTTGAGAGGCACTCCAGACCCAGGCGGTCGCCTGAGGAGGACGAACGGACTACTATGGCTCGATATACTGGCCCTGTCTGCCGCCTGTGTCGGCGTGAGGGCGTCAAACTGTTTCTGAAGGGTGAGCGCTGCATGGGGCCGAAGTGCGCCATTGAGAAGCGCAATACGCGCCCCGGCCAGCACGGCCAGGCCCGCGGACGCAAGCCGTCTGGCTATGCGCTCCAGTTGCGCGAGAAGCAAAAGGTCCGCCGCACGTATGGCGTGCTGGAGCGGCAGTTCCAGCGCTACTTCGAGATCGCCGCGCGACGCCCCGGCAAGACCAGCGATAATCTGCTGCAAATGCTTGAAATGCGTCTCGATAATGTCGTCTATCGTATGGGCTTCGCCGATTCACGCGCCCAGGCCCGCCAGATCGTCACGCATGGTCATTTTCAGGTCAACGGGCGCAAGTCCGATATCCCGTCGATGATCCTGCGCCCCGATATGGAAGTGGCCGTGCGTGAGGGCAGCAAAAACCTGGAATATTTTAAGACGCGCGCTCTGATGCTGGCGCAGAAGAATGTCCCGCCCTGGCTGCGCCTGGATGCCAATGCGCTCTCGGGCCGCATTCTCGCGCTGCCGTCTCGGCAGGAGCTGACCCTGCCCTTCGATGAGGCGCTGGTCGTCGAGTACTATCAGCGATAGAGGAGGGGATCCCCTTGCTAGATATTGCTGTGCCTCACATCAAATCTACAGAAACCGAACAGAATTTTGCCAGCTACGATATCGAGCCGTTAGAGGCCGGGTACGGTCACACCCTGGGCAACGCGCTGCGTCGTGTGCTGCTCTCGTCACTGCCGGGAGCGGCGATCACCGCCATCAAGATCGAGGGGGCGCAGCACGAGTTCCAGGATGTTCCGGGCGTCCGCGAAGATGTCACCGATATCGTGCTCAATGTCAAGAAGATTCGCCTGCGCTCGCTCGCGGACCAGCCGGTAACGATGCGCATCGAGGTGAGTGGCGAGCGGGTGGTGACGGCGGCGGACATCCAGGCGCCAAGTACAATCGAGATCGTCAACCCGGATGTCTACATCTGCACGCTGGACGGCTCGGATGCCCATCTGGAGATGGAGCTGGTCGTCGAGAACGGCAAGAGCTACGTGCCTGCCGAGACTAAAGAGGGCCAGCCTATCGGGCAGATCCCGGTGGACGCCATCTTCACGCCGGTGCAGCGGGTCAACTACATCGTCGAGAACACCCGCGTTGGCCAGATGACCAACTACGACCGCATCACGCTTCAGGTCTGGACCGATGGCACGATCACGCCTGATGAGGCGCTGCGCCAGGCGTCCACCATTCTGGTGCGGCACTTCCAGTTGATCGCCGACTACATCCAGCCGTCGACGCGCGGCCCAATTGATGTTGACAGCGGCTACGGCTATTCGCCCGACGTGCCAGGCATTGCGCCCGACGCGCGCGCGATTCCGATTCCGCCGCGCATCTTCGATATGCCCATCGAGGAGCTTGACCTGACGGTGCGGGCCTATAACTGCCTCAAGCGCAGCGGCATCACCAAGGTCGGCCAGATCCTC
>JAICKD010000416.1 GCA_025928125.1 Ktedonobacterales bacterium | reverse complement strand
CGAAGACATCCACTGGGCCGATGATACCAGCCTCGAATTCCTGGCGTTCCTCGCGCGGCGGCTCCCGCGCCTGCCGATACTGCTGCTGCTGACCTATCGCAGCGACGAGCAGCACGCGCAACTGCGGCATTTTCTCGCGCAACTCGACCGTGAGCGGCTGGCGAGCGAGATAGCGCTTGCTCCGCTCACGCCTGCTGAGGTTGAGGAAATGCTCCTCGTGATCTTCGAGCTACAACGCCCCGTACGCCGTGAGTTCCTCGACGCCATGTATAACCTGACCGAAGGCAACCCGTTCTTCATCGAAGAGGTGCTGCATGCGCTGCTGGCCGACGACGAAATCTACTATAGCGGCGAGGGATGGGAGCGCAGGCCGCTCAACGACCTGAACATTCCCCGCAGCGTGCAGGATGCCGTCCGGCGGCGCAGCGAACACCTCAGCATCGCCGCGCGTCAGACGCTGGCGTTTGCGGCGGTCGTTGGCCAGCGATTCGATTTCTCGCTGCTTCAGCATCTCATGGGATGTGATGAAGCGGCGCTGCTCAGTCTGCTCAAAGAACTGATCGCGGCGCAACTGGTCGTCGAGCAGTCCGCCGAGCGCTTTGCCTTCCGCCATGCGCTTACCCGCCAGGCCGTCTACTCCGAATTGCTGGAACGCGAGCGCCGGACCATGCACCGCACCATCGTGGCGGCGGTGGAAGCGCTCTATGCCGATGAGCTAGAAAGCCGCCTGAGCGAGCTGGCGTACCACACTTGCCAGGCAGGAGAATGGGCGCGCGCGCTCGAATACGCGCGCCGGGCGGGAGAACGCGCGCTGGCGCTCTACGCCCCACACGCCGCGCTCGAACAGTTCACCCAGGCCGTCAGCGCCGCGCATCACCTCGGCGTATCGGTAGCTCCCGCCATCTATCAGGCACGCGCCAGCGCCTATGAGACCCTCGGCGATTTCGAGCACGCCCGGAGCGATCTGGAGATTGCGCTTACGCTGGCGCACGAGGGCGCTGATACCGCTACCGAGTGGGCCGCGCTGCTCGATCTGGGGCTTCTCTGGGCTGGCCGCGACTATGCCAAAACGGGCGAATACTATCAGCGCGCCCTGACACTCGCGGAGACACTCGATGAGCCACTGAAGCGCGCGCGCACCCTGAACCGGCTGGCCAACTGGCATCTCAACATCGATGATCCAGTGATGGCGAAGACCTTGCACGCCGAGGCATTAGCTATCTTCGAGACCGCGGGCAACGCGCGCGGCGTGGCGGAGACGCTGGATCTACTCTGCATGGCCGGTATCCTCAGCGATGATCTGATCGACGCGGTAGGCTACGGGCAACGCGCGATAGGCATGCTCCGCGCCCTGGATGACCGGCAGCCGCTCTCATCCAGCCTGGTCACGCTGCCCTTCGTGGCGGCGCTCCGCCAGTCACAGACGATGACCCTTGCGCCCTCGACATTGGGCGAGGCGACGCACAATGTTGAAGAGGGCCTGCGTATCGCGCGCGAGATGGGTTGGCGGGCGGGCGAGGCCAACGCGCTGTGGGTGATGGGTCTCTGCCTGTCCGCCAGGGGCGAATTCGGCCGAGGGATGACGTGCGCAACGTCCGCATTGGCCGTTGCCAAAGATATCGAGCACCGCCAGTGGCTGGCCGCATCGTATTGCACACTCGGTGAACTGGCCTACGAACTCTATGCGCTGGCGCTGGCCCGCGAGCACCTGGAAAATGGGCTGAAGCTGGCTCACGCAATCAACTCAACGCACTGGATACGCGAGAACACCGCAGTGCTCGCGGCAACCCACATCGCCCAGGGCAACCTGGGAGCGGCAGAGGCTGTGCTGGATGCTGGCGCTCCGGTCGATATCGCTATGCAGAGCGTGGGGCAGCGGCTCTCCTGGGTGACCCGTGGGGAACTGGCGCTGGCGCAGGGCAAGCCAGACGCCGCGCTCGACATCGCCAGTCGCCTCGCTGGAAACTCGTCGCCCGAAAGTCAGTACGGGATGCCCATGGTTGCGCTCCTGCAAGGGAAGGCGCTGACAGCACTGGGTCGCTTTGATGAGGCGGAGGCGTGGCTGCGCGCCGCCGAACAACACTTGCGCGCACAGGGCGCACGGACGTCATTGCGGCGAGCGCTGACCCACCTGACGGCGCTGTACCAGCAGATGGGCCGCGCCGACGACGCCGCGCATACCGGGAACGAGGCGCGCGAGCTGGCCTATCTGATGGCCGAGACGATCCCCGATGCGGTGCTGCGCGCGGTCTTTTTGCGCCAGTGTCTGGCCAGCCTGCCGCCCGAACCAAAGCGCTCGGCGGAAATCGCGCGGGCGGCGTCGCTGATGTTGACCGCTCGCGAACGCGAGGTCGCCGCGCTGGTCGCACAGGGGAAGTCCAACCGCGCTATCGCCGATGAGCTGGTCATCAGCGAGCGCACCACCGAGTCGCACGTCACCAACATTCTGGGCAAGTTGGGGTTTAGCTCGCGGGCGCAGATCGCCGCCTGGGCCGTTGATATTGGGCTAGCTCAGCCAGGCGCCAGCCAGCATCTCGCGACGACGAACCAGCGCACGCGCCGTCCCACCACCCGCCGATCACACTGATGGTCGCGCACTCCGTGTTTGTTGTGCGTCACATGTAGCGCGTTTCTCCGTACCGCCATCGTGCGAATCTCCGTACCATCCACGATGGCACGCTTTCGCTTTCTGGGTACTCTGGAACTGCGGATGAGAGGCGCCGCCCTCCAGGGTTAGGCGTGGTCCTCTATGTTCGTTCTCAGCGTGAGGAAGGGGTATCAACCTATGTATGGCACCGTCGCACGTATGCGGGCAAAACCAGGCTCCGAGTCACAACTGGCCGAGCAGATGCGCGTCTACGAGGAAGCGCATGTCGCAGGAGCGGTCGGCTCCTATGTCTATCGGATGGATAGCGATCCGAGTGAGTACTGGCTAGCGGTTATCTTCAGCAGCAAAGAGGCCTATGTCGCCAACGCGAACAGCCCCGAGCAGGACGCCCGCTATCGCCAGTTACTCGCGTTGCTGGATGGGCCACCCGAGTGGCATGACGGCGAGATTATCTACGTCTCCCAGCCGGGACAAAGCTAGAATTGACACTCCACACGGGCTAAAGCCCGATGGATTCTCAGGAAACGCACATGGCAACCCATCACGTTAGCTCCTGAAGGGCCTGCCCGGCCCAGAGAGGCGGTTACTCCATCGCGGTGTGGCGTGGTTAGCTCAAAGACCACCGCTCAAGCGGAGCGAAACAGGCGCCACGTCCAAAGATACGGTAGTGCTTTTACCCGTGGGAACGATTTACCACGGAACCGCCGAAACACTATTTTGTTGGTGAGGTGCAAGATGCCTACAGGTCTATTCTCGCACAAGCTAGCAGAAATGGCAATGTCGCTGGATGTTGGCTCCAGCCGACACACGTCCACACGTCCACACGCCTTACCACTGCCGTTGAAACGGCGTGGCTTGCGGCGGGCTAAAGCCCTGTTCTGTCATCTCAAAGAGGGATCCTGCAAGGCGCCACCCACGACGAGGCCGACGAGGTAGCGAGGAAGAGCGCAATGAGTGACTATTCAATCGTGAAGTTCCTGCACGTAAGTGGGGCCATTGGCTACTTCGTCGCTCTTGGTACCTTGCTCTTCGGGCTGGCGGCGCTTCGGCGCGCACGGCGCGTCGAGCACGTACGGGTGCTCGCCGACCTCATCAGGCGGCTGACGCCCCTCTTCAACATCAGCATCCTGCTCCTGCTGGCCGCCGGACTCTACATGACCTTCACGGTCTGGAGCTTCCAGACGGGCTGGATCGCCGTTGCCCTCGTCAGCCTGGTGATCATCGTACCCGTCGCCGCGGTGACCGTCCAATCCCGCATGCGCGTCATCGCCCAGCTCGCAAGCGAGGCTCCCGACGGGCCGCTGCCCTCTGAACTACTCGCGCGCACCCACGACCCGGTCGTCCTGACCACGCCGCTGACCGCGATGGCCCTGCTGCTGGGCATCGTCTTCCTGATGACCAACAAGCCGACGCTCTCCGTGGCGATCCTCGTGATGGCGCTCGCGCTGATTCT
>JAICKD010000384.1 GCA_025928125.1 Ktedonobacterales bacterium | reverse complement strand
GAGGCGCATCGCGAGATTTATCGCGCCGCGCTGGACCTCTACGAGACGAGCGACCCCGCCGACCTGATTACGCTGACCGACGAGCTACAGCGGCGGGGCAAACTGGACGAGGTGGGTGGCATCAGCTACGTCTCCTCGCTGGCTAATCAGGTGCCGACCAGCGCCAACGTCGAATACTATGGGCGCATCGTCGAGCGCACCTCCGTGCTGCGGCGGCTGATCTCCGCCGCGGGCCAGATTGCCGCCGTCGCCTATAGCGAGCCGGACGCGACTGTGGCCCTCGACGAAGCCGAAAAGCTGGTCTTCAACGTCAGCCAGCGCTTCACCCGCGACGACCTCGAACCGATCCGCGAGACGCTGCGCGAATACATCGACAAACTCGACCAGCTTCATGAGCATCGCGGCACGATTGTCGGCGTCGCCACCGGTTTCTCCGACCTGGACAAGATGACCGGCGGTCTGCAAAAGTCCGATCTTATCATCTTAGCAGCGAGACCTGCTGTTGGCAAAACTGCGATGGCGCTCTCGCTGGCCCGGAATGCTGCCATGCGATTCAACCGTAAGATTGCTCTCTTCAGCCTGGAGATGAGCAAAGAGCAGCTTGCTGCCCGTATGCTCTCGATGGACGCTGGCGTTGACCAGCAAAAGCTGCGCACCGGCTATATCAACGACGAGGAGTGGGACCGTATCAGCGAGTCGGTCGGGCAGCTCTCCGAGGCGGATATCTACATCGATGATACGCCCGGCATCACGCTGGTGGAGATGCGCAGCAAGGCGCGCCGCCTGATGATGGAGCACGGCTTCGACCTCTTGATCGTGGACTATCTGCAACTGATGCAAGGGAGCCACAGCGGGCGCGGCCACGAGAACCGGGTGATGGAAATCTCCGAGATCAGCCGCGGACTCAAAGGCATCGCCCGCGAATTAAACGTGCCGGTGCTGGCGCTCTCGCAACTCTCGCGCGCGGTCGAGAGTCGGACCGAGAAGAAGCCGCAACTCAGCGACCTGAGAGAATCGGGGTCCATAGAACAAGATGCCGATATAGTAATGTTTATATATAGAGATGAAGTTTACAATCCAGACAGTGACCGCAAGAACATTGCCGACATCATCGTCGCCAAGCACCGCAACGGCCCCATCGGACAGGTCAGTCTCTACTTCATGGCGGCCCAGACGCTCTACCGCGATCTGGACCTGCGCACCGCCGACGACGAGTAACCGGAGAGGAGCGTACCCATGCCTGCGTTTACCGGGTTTCCCTCCGGGAAAAATCCGTTCGTGCCACTGCCAGAGGCATTCTTCTCGGCAGTCTTGCCAGAGATCGAGGACCTTGGCGAACTGAAAATCGTGCTCCATCTCTTTTGGCGGCTCTATCAGAAAGAGGGTAGCCCGCGCTGCGCCAGTGACCGCGAACTGCTGGCCGACCCGCTGCTCCGCCGGACACTGCGGCGACAGGGCGATCCGCGTCCCATCGAGGAGCGTCTGCGGGCGGCGCTGGAGCATGCCCAGGTCAGCGGCATCTTGCTGCGGGTGCGTGTGCGGGTGGATGGCGAAATCGTCAGCTGGTATTTCTTCAACACCGACCGCAGCCGCCGCGCCGTCACGCGCCTGCAGCGCGGCGAGCTTTCACCCGAGATGTTGCTGGATGCCGAGGGGCCAGCTGGAGCGGGCCAACCGCCAGGAGGCGAACGCGACGCTGGCGCAATCCATGCGCTGACCGTCGAGGTTGACCGTCCGAACATCTTTACGCTCTACGAGCAGAATGTCGGGCTGCTGTTGCCGCTGGTGGCCGAGGAGTTACGCGAGGCGGGCGAGCGCTATCCGCGAGAATGGGTCGAAGAAGCGTTCCGGCTGGCGGTGCAGCAGAACAAGCGCAAGTGGAGTTACATCCGGGCAATCCTGCACCGGTGGGAGATAGAGGGAAAGGGAGCGTAGACCATGGAGCGCATGAACGAGATTCTTGCGCGAGCCGCCAGCCGCCGCATCAGCACGCGCCGCGCACCGACTCCCGCGCCCTCTGTCACAACTGCCACCAAAGCCGCATCAGCCGGGGCGTCTCCGTCGCCATCATCACCAACAACGCCGTCATCATCGTCGCCGCGTCATAGCGCGCCGCGCCGCATCAGCGCGGGGCAGACGTCCGGCAAATCCGCCGCGACCATCCCTCCGCGCCGCCCCCTAGCCGATGCCGACGCCAGCCAGCCAACGCCGCCCGCGGCTGACGTGCTGGAGAGCGACCGCATTTTGGAGCTACCCGCGCGCCCGGCGACCGGGATTGTCAGGTCAGGCTCGTCAGGCTCGTCAGGCGCGCGTCCACGCGAGATGACCTCACTCCGCGAGATCGCGCCGACCTATGCCGCCCAAATTGGGCCGCGCCGGACGGGGTCGGGCGCATCAATGGCGAGCAGCGCATCCAATGCACCCAGCGCATCTAGCGCATCGAATCAGTCCAGCCAACCCAGCGCGAGCAACAAGCCGAGTGGCAAGGCGCCGAGCGGGCGCGCCACGCGGGCATCCAGCAAGGCGGGCGCTCTCGGCGTCTGTCCGCTGTGCCACGGCGCTGGCTATGTGCGGCTGGACGTGGCGGTGGGCGATCCGGCGTTTGGGCAGGCGATACGCTGCCAGTGCAAAGAGCAGCAGCTCAAAGAGCGCGACCGCCTCAACCTGCGGAATGTCTCGAATCTCGACCCCTTCCACGACAAGACCTTCGAAGCGTTCGATTCCGCACTTCCAGGACTGCGCGAGGCGCATGACATCGCGCGTCACTATGCCGAGGATCCGCTGGGATGGCTTGTCTTGCGTGGCGGTTACGGCTGTGGCAAGACCCATCTGGCCGCCGCCATCGCGCATGTCGCCCAGCAGCGTGATGTCGCGGTGATCTTTGCCATTGTACCCGACCTGCTCGACCACCTGCGCGCGACCTTCGCGCCCAGCAGCGATATGCCCTACGACGCGCTCTTCGATAAGGTGCGCGAGTCGGAACTGCTAGTGCTCGACGATTTTGGCGCGGAGAACAGCACCGCCTGGGCGACCGAGAAGCTCTTCCAGCTTATCAACTACCGCTACAACTACCGGATGCCAACGGTCATCACGACCAACCATCGTCTGCTGGCCCACATGGACGAGCGCATCCGCTCACGTCTCTCCGATCTGGGACTGGTGCGCCACGTCGTCATCGAGGCGGCGGACTACCGCGAGCGCCACACTGGCCGCTCGTCACGAGGTGGGAGCCGCAGCCGTGGCCGCGAGGGCTATAGCCGGTGAGAATGTATGCTACTCCGCCGATTTGCCCGTGGCCTTCTGGTGGCGCGCCGAGTGGCGGCGTTTGCGCAGCCAGGGCAGGCCCACCTTCCAGACGAGGATGGCGAGGACGACCACGCCCGCGATAATCCAGCCCGCGCGCTCGATGATCGGCAGGATGCGGTCGTACTCTGCCCCAGCGGCGTAGCCGATCAGGCAGAAGGCGGTATTCCAGAGGAGCGCCGCCACCAGCTCGAACGAGAGGAAGCGGCGGTACGACATCCGCGTCGCCCCCGCGCTGAGCGCCACGAACGAGCGGATGTGGCCCACGATATGGGAGAGCAGGATTGCTCTGCCACCGTATTTCGCCAGCATCCGCCGCCCCAGCCGGAGCCGCCCCGCCAGGCGCATGCGCCGCCCCAGCCGCGAATCGCCCCAGCGGAGCATAATCTTGCCCAGCGCGAACCGGCCGAGCAGATAGTCCGCATGGTAGCCGAGCACCGTTCCCATCCAGGCGAAGAAGATCACCCAGGCCAGGTTGAGCGTCCCCTGGCGCGCATAGAACGCGCCCAGCAGCGCCAGCGTCCCGCCCGGCAGCGCCAGTCCCACCAGCGCGGTATTTTCGCCGAGCGCGCCGAGAAAGACGATCAGGTAGCCATACTGGTCGTACAGATCGCGCAGGAGGTCTATCAGGTGCTCTAACATGGGTGTGCCGCCATCAGGTGACTCGTTGCGGGCTTGTTTGGGCTAGTCGTGCGGCGCGGGTATCGCGCGCTGAGTGGCAGGCTTCCGACGCAGGCGGAAGAAGATGTCTACCGCGAGGATGACGCCCAGAATCGCCCCGGGAATGACAAATGCCGTCCACGCTTGCTGCTCGAGGATGGGACCGAGGCGTTGGTCGTGCAGGATCATGTTTGAAGCCGTCCAGCCCAACACCAGCGCCGCGACATCCAGCAGCCACGGCAGCCGATTGATCAACTCCGCCACCAGCGCGCTCCCCACCAGCAGGATGAGAATGCTCAACAGCAGGCCGCCAATCAGCAGCGGAATATGCTCGGACGCCAGCGCCGCCACCGCCAGCACGTTATCCAGGCTCATCGTCACATCGGCGACGAT
>JAICKD010000386.1 GCA_025928125.1 Ktedonobacterales bacterium | reverse complement strand
TGCCGCTGTGTCTGTCATGGTCATCCCTCCTCAGAGCAAAGCCTGATAGTAATGCCGTCAGGATTCTTCCGCCTGACGAAACCAACGATCTATCTGAGACGGCCTTTCATGGAGCTGCCTTCCATATTGTGCATATATCCTAGCAAAATAGTCAACATTAGCCGCACTGTCTTTTCTTCCGGTCGTAACGCTTCACGTAACGCTTGTGGAATGCCGCGGGGCTATGATACATGCGAATTGTGGAGTAATCTAGTTTTGACGCGCGTAGTCACCGAGACACGCAATAACAAGCCAGGATAGTACCGATCATCTTGGCGAGAAGGAAGCCAATAATGAGCCGGTTATCTTCAACGCCGCCTGCCGTCGTGAATTCGTCCACTGCGGACGCTGAGACGCGCCTGCGTGGCAGTTGGCTGGGGATAGCGTGGGTGCTGTGGGTCATTTTGGCGTTGCCTTGCCTGGTTAATTTTGTGGCAAGTATCCCCAACTACCTCCTGGCGGTTCAAGCGTCATGTCAGCCAGGGGCGTGCGTAGCAGGGCAACCGACGACAGCGACGGCGCTTGTGCTGCGCCAGCTTGGCCTCTCAGTGGGCGCCTATGCCACGCTCAGCGTTGCGCTGGTTGGCGTCACCGCGTTGGTCTACTGCGGAGCGGCGGCGATAATTGTCTGGCGCAAACCGAGCGATTGGATGGCTCTGCTCGTCAGCAGTATGTTCGTCACACAGGGGCTGTACGAGAACAATTTTCTGCAAGGCCCAATTGACAACCAGGTATCACCCTGGCATGTGGTTGGCCTGGCTCTTGCCTTCATTTCCCCGGTGCAGGTCCTCGTGGTCTGCGCGCTCTTCCCGAATGGAAAATTCGTCTCCCGCTGGATTGGATGGACTCTTCTCGCGCTCTGTCTGATTGATATTGCTCCCAGCTTCTTTCCGACGATGCCTTTGGGCAACCTGCTAGAGAGCCTTTTCGTTCTGAGCGCTTTCCCACTGGTTGCGGGATCGATGGTCTATCGCTATCGCCGCGCATCCACGCCAGTTGAGCAGCAGCAGACGAAGTGGGTGGTATTTGGCTTGCTGGTGGTTTTCGTTGCGTTTATGGCGTGGTTTATCCCGCAGATCATCTTGTTCGGCTCCCTGAGCCAGCCCGGGTCGCTCTATGACCTCATCGGCCATCCTCTCTTTACCTTCGCGTCTCTGGCCATTCCCATCTGTGTGACTATCGCCATCCTGCGTTATCGCCTCTGGGATATTGATGTCATCATCAACAAGGCGCTCGTCTATGGCTCGCTGACGCTGCTGCTCACGGTACTCTATGCGGGCCTGATCATTGGCCTGGAAGGTCTCGCTCAGATCATCGCTGGTCGAAAAGCGAACGAACCAGTGGTGCTGGTCATTTCAACACTTGCGATAGCCGCGTTCTTCCAACCAGCCCGCACGCGCATCCAGCACGTAATTGATCGGCGCTTCTATCGCAGGAAATACAATGCTGAAAAGACGCTTGCCGGTTTCGGAGCGATGGTGCGCAACGAGGTGGATCTGAATCGGCTCTGCGAGCAGTTGATCGCGGTCGTCGATGAAACGATGCAATCAACACATATCTCTCTCTGGCTGCGGCATCCCCAGCATTCCACAGAACAGACGACCCATTCCGCGCAGCAGACTGGGAATCGCTGACTAAGAGTTCCTAGCACAATCCGTTCTTAGCCGCGGCATTCATGCCGCGAAGCTGGCCTACTCCTATCATTGCCAATTGCCACTGGGGCCTGACGGTTCTGTGAGGTGTGCTAAACATCTCTGGCGCGTGACTATTGGCGGAAGACGCCCTTGAATCAGCAGGTTTGGAACGGTCTGTGCTAGGTATTCCTGGGCAGCGGCATCGTGTTACCGGGCAGGCCATCACTCGTATCTTGAAGAGAAGGATAGCCAGTTGTGCTACCCGATGTCCTCACGATGTACTATAATCGCTGAATAGAGGTGAACAGATGGCAAGGTCTTTGGGAATGCCAGCACCTCGCCCTAGGGAATGGAGCGATAGCATATGTTTGGCGGTTTTCACTGGTGGGATCTGCTCCCTCTGGCCCTCATCGCGCTCCTGATTTGGGGACCCAAGCGGCTCCCGGAAATGGGCTCGTCCATTGGGAAGACGATCAAAGAGTTCCAGAAGTCTATGCGCGAGGTGAGAGAGCCGGAGGCGACGCCAACTGCCGCCATCCCACCCGCAACGCCCGCTGCGACGCCGGAATTGCCATCTGCCGCACCGGTTAGCGCGACTACCGAGACTCCTAAGGAATAGGCGTCGCGCGCAAACGCTTGAGCGCATCGGCCCGAGTGAAGCGGGTCTGCGGTTGGTGGGAGGGATGCGATGGCAGCGGAACATCTGCATGAAGTCAATCAGGCCGCCGAAGAGGAGGAGCCTGAAGGCGGTACGATGACGCTCATCGAGCATCTCGAAGAGTTGCGCGGCCGCATGATCAAAATGGTGATCGCGGTCGCCGCCTGCTCGGTCGTGGGCATCGTCTTCTGGGATCGCATCATCGGCTTTCTGCTGATCCCCCTCCCCGCCGCCGCCAACAAGCTGCCCGGCGCGGAAAAGGGCCAACTGGTGGCCCACGATATCGGCGAGCCGTTTATGGTCGCGCTGAAGGTCGGCATCGCCGTGGGCATCATGGTGGCCTCACCGGTCATCCTCTACCAACTCTGGGCCTTCATCTCACCCGCGCTGACTCGCCGCGAACGCAAGTATGCGCTGCCGTTTACGCTACTGGGGGTCGGCCTCTTCGTTGTGGGCATCACCGTTGGCTTTATCGTCTTGCGCTATCCGATTGACTGGCTAGTCACCTTCGGTAGCGACCGGTTCTTGCTGCTCACCGACGCTAACAGCTATTTCACCTTTGTCACGTACTTCCTGCTGGCCTTCGCGATTGTCTTTGAGTTGCCGCTGGTGCTAACCTTCATGTCGGTGGTGGGGATCATCAGCAGCGCGTTCCTGCGGCAGAAGCGGTTGGTTATCCTCTTTGGCCTCTGGTTCCTCTCTTGCTTTATCACGCCCGGCGCGGACCCGTTCAGCCCGGTGATTATCGGCGCCAGCTTCACGGTGCTCTTCGAGCTCTCGATTCTGCTGATGCGCGCGATTGGCCGCTAGGTTACCAGGAAGTTAGGCCCGTGCCTGGGGAGATTCCCCAAACGCGCGGGCCAGCGTTTTGCGTAGTTCCGGCGGGAGCGAATGGCGCGCGCGTGGCGGCTCGTA
Organism: Ktedonobacterales bacterium; assembly: GCA_025928125.1. Lineage (GTDB taxonomy): Bacteria > Chloroflexota > Ktedonobacteria > Ktedonobacterales > JADMIN01 > DAHUXT01. The sequence goes on along the minus strand of JAICKD010000386.1, from coordinate 1,087 downwards.
GAGGGATGCGGCGGACGACGCGAGGATAGCGATAGCGCTCAGCCGCTCCATCCGGCGCAGCAGATCGCGCGCGCTGGCGAACCCCCTCCGTATGCACGCGTCGTCGTCTTTCCGTTGCCCAGCAGCCGCCAGTGTTTCGAGCGCGGCCTGGACCTGTTCGGGCGAGGCGACGTCAGGCTCACCGACGAGCGCAAGGACATTCGGGGTCGAGGGCTGCAACTGGCGCAGCTTATCGGCGAGGATGGCTTCCAGACGGAGTTTCGCGTCGGCGTCGGATGGCCGGAGGTGGCGCACTTCAACAGTGAACGATGTGTGCGACTTGAAGGTAACGGCGAAGTCGGGTCCGCGCTGGCGTTCGGCGAGATAGGGTTCATAGACGAGGGTGAAACCGCGTTCGGTCAGGAGTCTGTGCGCCACATCCAGCTCCGCCAGCAGATCAAGATAGCCGCCATCATCGCCGATGCCGCGCAGTTTCTTGCCAATCTTGCCCTGGTAGAGATCGAGAAAGGCGGCGTATCGCTGGTTTCCCGTGGCCCATGCATAGCAGTGCGCTGCCAGGGGTGTCGCCCCGAAGATCGCATCGCACAACCGGGAGACATCGGTGCGTTTCTGCCGACCGGTGACCTGACCTGATGTTTTGTTGGAAGGCATACCTGAAACCCTGGAATATTGCTTGCTCATTGTCTGCGGCCCCGACATACAGCGCCGCCCTTGCTACCCATCACTGTACGCTATATTCCCGACGCTTGAACAGAGGAAAGAGGAAATTTGACGGAAAACAGGCCGCGCCGCGCATCCGTTCATGGGATGGCGGCGCGAATTGGGGTGCGCGACTAGCGGCCAGCGCGCGCGGTGCGCTTCTTGGGGTTGGGCGGTGGGATGTATTGCGCTTTCACGCGTTCCTTTTGATAGTGTTCCAGGTGGCGGGAATAGTGGCGGGTGAAGTACAGGCCCCAATAGACGGCGAGGATACCGAGCCAGAGCAGCCAGCCGTAGCGCCAGATGCGCCAATCGAAGAGTGAAAGTTCAGCATAGCGCGCGCCAATCAGAATCCAGCCCACCAGCGCGAGTGGCCAAAGATGATTCA
>JAICKD010000076.1 GCA_025928125.1 Ktedonobacterales bacterium | reverse complement strand
CGCCGGGAGGCGGCGGTCTGGAAAGTGGCGAATGGAAAGCTCGACGGCGGCGCGATAGGTTGGCGGCGCGATACGGACCCCCTGCGACTCCTCGAAGCGCGGGCCGACGTCACGCAGTAAGTCTTCGGCTTCCTGCGGCGACGGCTCCTCGACCCGGATCATTTGCAGGCGGCGCTCGAGGGCGGCGTCGCGCATAATGTAGCGTTGATAGTCAGCCTGGGTGGTTGCGCCGATGACATTCAGATCGCCTCTGCCAAGTGCGGGCTTGAGGATCTGTGCGGCATCCTGCGCGCTGGCCCCATGGCCCGCTCCGACCAGCGTATGAATCTCGTCGATGAAGAGAATGACCTCGGGATGCGCCTCGCACTCACGCAAAATGCCATGAAGGCGCTCCTCAAACTCGCCGTGTAGCGTGGTTCCGGCGACAATGCCCGACATCTGTAGCTCGACGATGCGCTTGCCCCGCAGTTGCTGGACGACTTGGCGGTTATCTTCGTCGGCCAGGCGCGCGGCGAACCCCTCGACGATGGCGGTCTTGCCCACGCCAGGCTCGCCGACGAGGACAGGCACATTGCGCTCAAGCTGCGAGAGCGTCCGCCCAATCTCGGCAAGGATATCCTTCCGGCCGAAAAACTCGGGCAGCTTGCCTTGCCGCGCCAGGCTGGTGAGGTCGCGGCCGAAGCGATTCAAGAGCGGTGTGTCGGTCTGCGGCTCGTCCTGGGGCTGTGGCATCATGCGCCTCCGTCCAAATAGCATCTGGAAACTGCTCAAATCAAGGGAAGATGCCTCAGGCCCAGTATCGTCACGCACATCGGCGATCACCTCGGCGAGCGAACGCCCGCCGAACGCGCCGGAAGATAGCGAGGACAACAGGGTGCGCACGGCGATCCCTGGGCCAGCGCCCAATACCGCGAGCAGAAGCTCTTTCTCGCCCAGCGCCGCGCCATTGTCAGCGGTCGCTTCGATCAGTTCGATGAAGTGGCTGGGATGGTCGATGTCCCGCAAGCGTTGCCTGGGAGTCGATGGCTCAGGTACGCCAACATGGGCGATATCGGCGTTATCGGCCTGCATCTCCTCGGATGAGACGCCGCCGGTCGCAGTGTGACGCTCCGCCTGCGCCGCGAGCAACGTCACGCGCAGACGTGGTGTGATAATCCCGCGAAACCCAGCGAAGTCGGCCGGGTCGCCGCGCATTGCTGCCGCCCGCAGCGCCGCTCGCAGGTTCTCAGGCTCGATATCCAGGCTCTGGAGCAGACGCGCGGTGTAGCCATCGACGCTGCGTGACAGCGCCATCATGAGGTGCTCAGTGCCGAGATATTCGTGAAAGATGCGCTGCGCGTCGAGCACCGCCGCGGATACGAGCGCGACGCCGATGGGCTTGCGAAGATAGATCGCGGTGGATGCGGCCATTATCTGCCCTCCCAGGGAACTATCACATCACGACGCTAGGCGTTGGCCTCGCGAACATCCTGCCCGGTAACCGTCGGGGTGGCGCCGGATGGGCGGGTCTCTAGCGCGCCTCCGTGTCCGATTGCCTGCGGTGGCGCGAGCATCTCGATATGGTCACCCCAACCAGTGTCGCCGGTATCGCTATTGTCCATCACCCTGCCATCGATCTGGTTGACCTTGCGCGCGCAGGCGCGTTCGAGCCGGGCGAGCGCAGCCCCGGGAAGCGCCAGCGGTGATTCTGCGCGCCACAGCTCCACGGCCATGCGCGGAGCCTCGGACGCGATCCGCACCTGGTAGTGACCCTGCAGATGGGGCAGGTGCGCGGCGACCATACGGAGCGCCTCTTCGTCGCGTGGCGGCTCGATGAGGGTTGGCGTCAACGTATCGGCAATCGCGGGGAACTCGCGGCGGACCCGGCGATACTCCTCAGTATGGGCAGTGGCGAGCAGGCGGAGACTTGGATGCCGCTGCATCTGTTGGATCGTCTCGGCGACGCCGTCGAAGGAGAGCAGCGTCGGCAGGTCTTCGAGCAGGATGATGGTTGGGTTACGCAGCTGGCTGACCTCGTCCGGCAGCCATTCACTCACCTTGCTAGACTCGCGTGTCAGCCGGAGCGCGGCGAGATCCCAATGCGCGATGGCGGCTGTATCTGAGGCGTCGGGCTGGAGCACGAGCCGCACCGCCAGATGATAGGCAAGCGAGCGACTGCCCGCGCCAGGCGCGCCGTGAATGACGACATGCGGAACATCGTCGGCGCTGGCAAGCGTGCGAAGCACTTCGAATAGCTCGGTCTCGCGCCCCACAAACGCCGGGATGGCGCCCAGGCGATGAGCGTTGTTGATCTCGGCCCGCAGGTCGCGCAGCAGATTACGTGGGGTCGCGTCAAGCTTGGCGTTTCCACGGGGAGTGCGTAGGAGTCGGGCAGAGCTGAGGCGTGGCGCTTGCCGCTGTGGCACATTGTCGGCTGAAATCTCGCCCCTGGCGGCGGCGAGCAGCGTTTTGCCATCGTCGAGCCGCAAGATCTGGAAAACATCTTGCAGGCTTCCACTGGGTGATAGATCGAGCAGGGCAGCGACCATGTCATCGTCGCTGACGATTGTCGCGCCTCGCTTCACGCACATGTCAACGGCGCGCATCAGCGCCGCATAGACACCTGGCGAGACATAGGGCTGTTCGGCGCGCTGGTTGCTCTTACCGAACATTTCGATGTTGAGCTCGCAGAGGTCCTGCGTCGAAGAGCCGAGGGCGGTGAGACCGCGTTCCACCATACCGCCATGTACGCGCGCCATCCCGACGAGCAGGTCAAGGCGAGTGATCATGCGCCACCCCGTCTTATCGACCCAGTTGAGCGTTTCTTCGAGAATTTGCCGGGCATGCTCACTCAGGGTGATCTCTGGATCAGGCTCAAAGCGACGGAAGAATTGTTCGGTCCGCGGATTGCGGAAAACCCCGGCAGCCATCGAACCCACGGATGGAATGGAGGGCATCCTGTAATGCCCAGGCGCATGCGTCGGTGGTTGGTCAAGCTGGCTGGGGTCGCGGATGGTGTCCAGGGTATGAAGCGGATTGCCATACAGGACGTATGCCGCCCAGGAGGGGTCGCCGGGACGGTCATGAAGCCAGGAGGCTTTGACCCGGCGTAGCGCCTCGCCAATGGCCATGCCTTGCAGCGCCTGCTGGTAGAATGCGTGAGCGAAGGCGTAGGCGGCGGCATCGCGCACACGCCAGAGCGTGCTGATGAAGATGCTTGCGCCTCCTTCGAGAAATGGGATCGCCAGACCTTCTACATCGCGCCCGCCCGCGGAGAGCAGGTAATCCGCGATCTCATCGATTCCTGCGCGCGCCGGATCGTCGGCCCGAATGCCTGAGTTTTGCGCCGCCCGGCCGCCATTGCAGCCGTCGATGAAGACAAAGGCATAGGTACATTGGAGCGAGCGAATCTCATCGGCAGTGAATGGCTCACCTGATGGCATAGCGCTGGCGCAGGTAATCGCGCTGTCGTTGCGCCTCACCTTGTCGTAGGTGACATGACCAGCCACGTGCAGGAACTCAACCCCATGCTGGAGCGCCGAGCTGATGGCATGCTTCGTCGCGTCGCCGCCGAGCAATGGCGTCGTTTCGTAGCGGTCGTGATAGCGTTCGAGCGCTACCGTCAGCTCGTCAACCTCGCGCGCCGCGTCGGGTGAATTGGAGAGAGAATCGCCGATGAGCAACGCACGGCGCTGCTGCCCCCAGTGCTTTATGCCCGCTGGTATTGTCCGAAGGCGAGGAACGGTCCGGCCGATGGGGCGGTATGCGGCAAGCGTTTGCCCCTGGAAGCGGACGATATCCCACGGGAATTCTGGGTCGTCGGTCTCAATGATCAGAGGGTCAGTGGCGCCGAAGAGATACGTGACCACCTGGGGAGGCAGATAGTTGCGCCCAAGCATCTCGCCGAGGTCGGCGAAGGTGAGTTCTCCGGCGATGCGGGGGCTAGCGTCGTGCGACTGGCCCAACGTCTCGGCGGCGTTGCGCAGATGGCTTTCCAGTTCAGCGCGCGACTGCTGGTTACGCGTCTGGTCGTAGTATGGCGCGTCGGGGAGATCGCCCAGCATATAACGATAGCGGATCGTGCCGTTGCGCAGTTTGCGGCGTGTCACGCGGAGGTGTGAGATCGTGGATGACATCGTTTGAGCCTCCTGTTAATGGGGTGTAACGCATAATTTACAGGCCGAGGCCAGCGCGGGTCCGCTGAATATCAGCGAGCAGTTTATGAGTCATGTCATAGTCAAGTCCCCGGCTCTGCGCCTGCTGGATATAGCCCTCCGCCTGTCGGTACAATCGCTGCGCCTCCGCGCGTCTTCCGGCGGTTGCCTCAACTCCGGCCCACAGCGAGCTGTTGATGGCCCGGTTGAACCAGATGTCTCCATGAGTGGAGTCGATGCCGAGCGCTGCCGCATAGGCGGTTTCGGCTTCGGCGTGGCGGCCAAGGCTGCACAACTGCACGGCTCTCATGCCCTGGGCGCCAGCGCGTTGCTCATCGGTAGCCGGGACTTGCAGCGCCCGACTAAAGTAGTCTAGCGCCTCCTGTGTCTGACGAATGCCCGCTGCTTCCTGCCCTGCCGTTCGCGCTTGCAGGGCCAGTTTTGCCGTGATATCGCCGCGCACGACGAGCACAGTGAAGTTGTGGGGAGCGAGGGCGAGCGCGCGCTCGTTGCATGCCAGCGCGTCTTGATAGAGATCACAGCGAAAGTACGTGGTTGCCCAGTTGCTCCATTTCATCATGCGGTGCTCATCGGTGCGGGTGAAGATGTCGTATGGGGTGTATGGCTCTTCACCCAGTTGGGCCGCTGCCTGGCGCAAGATGGCTAGAGCCTCTCTTGCCGTTGGACGGTCCGCCGGGCGCTTAGCTAAGAGGCGCTGGTACAACTGCTCGACCTCGATGGGAAGGCGTCTCGCGCCCTCAGCCGGACCGCTACGGAGGGGGAGTGGTGTGCCGCTGACATGGAGGTAGTACCACGTCTCCTCGTCCAACTCAGCCTCCAGGTCAGCCAGCCCGTGGCGCCCGGCGAGCAGCTCCGAGAGGATGAGGCCAAAGGCGTAGAGGTCAGAGGGCGGGCCAACCACCCCCTCGACATCCCACTGCTCGGGAGGCATGTAAGCGGTAGTGCCGACTCCGCCCAGCCCGGCCTGACCCGCTCGACTCGCGCCGCCCTGACTCATCTGGTCTGAGGCGCGTGTCTGGAAGCGGGCGGTATGCGCAGCCCGGATGTTATGGTGAGCGCTCTCGGGATTCGTACTTGCGGAGGCGAGATGCTCGACCTGCTCTTGAGCGTCTGGCGATTTGATCAGGGCAGCGCTAAGGGCGGCGGCGAGACCAAAGTCGGTGATCTGAGCCAGCCTCGCGGCATGGATTAGGATGTTCTCTGGCTTGAGGTCGCGATGCACCAGAGGTGCTGGACGCAGGAACTCGGGGTCCGGGGTATGGAGCGCAACCAGACCCGCGGCGATATGTTGCGCCCAGGCTAAGCGCATGGAAAATGGCGGGTTAAGGGCAAGCGTATCACGCAAGTTGCCATGCTCGGCATAGTCCAGGACGAGATAAATCTGCCCATTGATCGTGGTGACACTGTGGGCATTGAGCAGGTTGGCGTGGGGCCAGAGGCCTGCCCAGGTGAGGCATTCCCGAATGAAGAGGTCGCGCAGATGGGGGCGCAGCGCCAGCAGCTCAGGGCGAAGGGTCTTCAAGGCGCACCATTGGCCGCCCTCAATGCGATTGGGACCCATGAAGACGAGGCCAAAGCCGCCCGCACCTGTCTTGGCGACGGTCATGTCGACACCAGTGTAGTCGGTCAGGCGTAGGGCATCAGGTCCACTCATTGGGAATGCTCCTCCTGGCCGCAGTTCGCGGGCCTTGGCGATAGATGGCTAAATTCACGAGTTGAGGTCAGCATAGGCCTGCCGGATATCAGCGACTATCGTGTCTATCCCTGAATGGTTGAGTCCCAGGCTACGCGCACGCTGGATATAGCTCTCCGCCAGGCCGAGGATGCGTCGCGCCTCGGTCTTCCGATTCGCGTCCATCTTGGCTTGCGCCCACTGAAGGCTGTTGATTGCACGGTTGAGCCACAAATCACCATTGGTGGGACTGATCTCCATCGCGGCGACGTAGGCCGCCTCGGCCTCGGCATGGTGGCGCAGGGCGCTCAACTGCATCGCTTTATTGCCCAGCAAGCCCGCGCGCTCCTCATTTCTGGTCGTGCCGACTGCTAGCGCGCGATTGAACCAGCCGAGCGCTTCTTCTACCAGGCGATTGGCTGTTGCCTCTTGGCCCGCCAAGCCCGCCAGCGAGCCCAGGCGCGAGATGATGCTGCCGCGCCCGGCGAGCACATTGAAGAATTGGGGATCGAGGGCGAGCGCGCGGTCGTTGCATGCCAACGCTTCGTGAAAGAGGTCACAGCGAAAGTACGTGGTTGCCCAGTTATTCCACTTTATCATGCGGTGTTCGGGAGTGCGGGAGATAATCTCATACGGAGTGTATGCCTCTTTGCCCAACTGGCTCGCCGCCTGCTGTAAGACCCTAAGCGCCTCAGCGGCGGTTGGACGATCCGCGGGACGCTTGGCCAGCAGCGCCTGATAGAGCTGCTCGATGCTCACCGGGAGACGACTTGCGTCGGGAGCCAATCCACCCCGTAAGGGGCGCGGCTGTGCGATCAGATGGAGCTGGTACCAGCCTTCCTCATTGAGCGGAGCCTCCAGATCAGCCAGCCCATGGCGCCCGGCCAGTAGTTCGGAGAGGATGAGGCCAAAGGCATAGAGATCGGCGGATGGGCCAACCACCCCCTCTGTATCCCATTGCTCAGGCGGCATGTAGGCGGTCGTGCCTAGCCCCTGACCAGGCTGGCCCACGCGCGTTGAAGACATGTGGCCCGGACTTCGGCTCGTGAAGCGGCTGGTGCGCGCGGCGCGGGGCGCGCGCCGACCACTTTTGGATTGCGCGGATGAGGCGGCCCGTTCGACCATTTCCTGAACACCAGGGGACTGGCCTATGGCGTTGCTGATGCAGGCGGCCAGCCCAAAATCGGTGATCTGCGCATATCCCGTGGCATGGATCAGCACGTTTTCGGGCTTGAGGTCGCGATGGACCAGGGGGGAGGGTCGCAGAAACTCAGGGTCTGGGGTATGAATGGCGAGCAGCCCCGCAGCGATGTGCTGCGCCCAGGTCAGCCGGTCACCGAGCGGTAGGTCGTCGTAGAGAAGGTCACGCAAACTGCCTCTCTGGGCATAGTCCATCATGATGTAGATCTGACCATTGATCTTTGTGGCGGCGTGGACGTTGAGCAGATTGAGATGTGGCCAGAGGCCGACCCACGTCAGGCACTCGCGTATGAAGAGGTCGCCATACTCTGGCTTGAGCGCCCATAGTTCAGGTCGCAGCGTCTTTAACGCGAGCCATTTGCCCCCATCGAAGCGGTTTGGCCCCATATAGACAACGCCGAAGCCACCGTCGCCAAACTTCTCGGCAGTTACGTCAACATGTGAAAAGTCGGTCAGATGCTGGGGTTTGTTTGAGTCCATTGGCGGCGCTCCTCTCGCAACGATTCGTAGCCATAGGCGACAGCGTACAGCGCCTCACGGATCGAGGCGGTCGCGCTCTCGCTGTACACTGGTGAAGATACGGAGAGTCTCAGGGTCGTTAGGACCCCGGCGCAGAGCCTCCTGGGTGTGACTCAATGCGAGCGCATACAGCCGTCGCGCCTCCGTACGTCGTCCGGCGTCTCTCTCGGCGCGCGCCCAGGCCCACTCATTGCGCGCCCGGTTTTGCCAGGTTACACCATGATCGGCATCAATCGCCAATGCCTCGGCATAGGCGATCTCGGCTTCAGCATAGCGGCCTAGCTCATTTAGCCGCGCTGCCTTCATGCCTTGAGCGAGCGCGCGATCGGCGTTGGTGGTGGCGGCGGCAATCGCCTGGCTGTGCCAGTCCAGCGCTTCTTCCAGGTGGAGGACGCCTTGCTCGGTGTCTCCTGCTTCTAGCTCACGCAGGCCCAACCTTGCCGAAATGTTGCCCTGCGTATTGAGCGTACTGGAACGCCGTGGGTCGAGGGCAAGCGCGCGCTTGTTGCGCACCAGCGCCTCCTCCAGCAAGTCGAAGTCAAGGCAGGTCACCGACCAGTTATGCCATGCCATCTGCCGGTGCTCGTCGTTGCGCAGGTAGAGCTCGTGCCAGACATACGGCTCCTCGCCCAGTTGGCTCGCCGCCTGTCGCAAGACGGACAACGCCTCCGCAGCCGTTGGACGCGACTCCGGGCGCTTGGCCAGCAGCGCCTGGTAGAGCTGTTCCACGTCCACGGGGAGACGGCTGGCGCTCTCGGCAGGCCCAGTGCGCAGCGGGCGGGGCGCCCCAAGCAGATGGAGCTGATACCAGCCGTCTTCATCGAGGTCAGCCTCCAGGTCAATGAGGCCATGGCGTCCGGCCAGGAGTTCCGAGAGGATCAGGCCAAAGGCGTAGAGGTCGGCGGGTGGACCAACGTTGCCCTCGACATCCCACTGCTCAGGTGGCATGTAGGCGATGGTGCCGACGCCGCCCAGGCCTGGTGTCTGGACGCCCGCGCTACGTGCCTGGAAACGAGCGGTGCGGGTGGCGCGAGCGGCGCGTCCGCCGGTTGGGAGTGGGGTCGCCAGGGTAGCCTGCGCTGCCAGCTGTTCGACCAGCGCAAAGCCGTCTTGCGCGCCGAATGCCTCAGGTGTCTGAGCCAATGCGTCCCCAATGGCGGCGGCCAGCCCGAAGTCGGTAATCATGGCATGGCCCAGGCCATGGACGAGAACATTTTCTGGTTTGAGATCTCTATGGACCAATGGAAACGGTCGCAGGAACTCAGGGTCCGGGGTATGCAGCGCCTGGAGGCCGTAGGCAATATGCTGCGCCCAGAGAAGCCGCTTACGGAATGGCTGATCCGTCGCGAGCAGGTCGCGCAGGTTGCCACCTTCGGCATAGTCGAGGAGGAGGTACAGGCGCCCATCGATCTGGGTGGCGGTCTCGGCGATGAGCAGGTTGGGATGCGGCCAGAGGCCGACCCAGGTCAGGCACTCCCGCAGGAAAAGATCGCGGAGAGCGGGACGAAACGCCAGCAATTCTGGCCGCAATGTCTTGAGAGCCCTCCACTGCCCGTGGCTGAAGCGGTCGGGACCCATGAAGACGAGACCAAAGCCGCCCTTGCCAATGCTAGTGACAGTTATGTCGACATTGGCAAAGTCGGTCAGATGCGGAAGTTGGGGGTCACTCATCGGACACACTCCTTGGAGCGGAGCTTTCTTCACGCTTAAAGAGAAGTCACCCGGTCGCGCTCTATCGCGTGCGCTGTGCGTCGCTAGGCTGGGCCTTCGACGATCAACGGCACAATCCAATCTCGCTCGCCGAAACGCAATGTCAGCCGCAGGTCGCCACGCGCCTTTGACGAGGCTTTGGAAATCTCATCT
>JAICKD010000320.1 GCA_025928125.1 Ktedonobacterales bacterium | reverse complement strand
GCCGACCTCGGTCGTGTTGGCTACCGATGGATATCCTGTGCTCCATGAGAGTCTGGCCGCGTCAGAGCGCGCGCTGCAGCGCATCATCGAGCGTGATCCGCTCCTCATGCGGCAGTACAAGTCGACGAAGGGTGTACAGGCAGGCAACATCTCCTATGACGACCGCGCATTTGTTCGATTCTCGATTGTCGCAGCGGCCGCGCGTGACGAGGAGATCGGAAGATGAGAAGATGAGGACTCAGCGCGAGAAACATAGGTGATCTCGAATGCGCCTGTAAAATACCTATACGATAATGGCCGATGAAAACGGTCATGGAGATGCGCGTGTCAGTTGTGCGGCAGAGGAACAACCTATGGTATCCCGTCTCAGAGGAAGACTCCAGGTCTATCGGTTCGCGACGCGGTTCTGGCACATATACAGCGGATGCGTAGTCATAGGCGTTACGTGTAGCGTACTGGCGCTCATCACCAAGGTGTTGGTATGGATGGTGTTCGCAGCAGCGGCAGTTGCGGTGGGGGTGGCCCTCTTCACATATGAGGAGATTGTGGAACGGCGGCGGTCGCGTCGTCTTGTGGTAGAACGTATCGAATCCTCTGCGCTTCGTGGCGTGCGGCTCTCTACGACCTACGATGAGTATGACATATTTGAGGTCCATGGGTATTTCGCCGCCTACTCCCGTGCAGTGAATGCCATGTTGAACGGGCATGCGCTGCCGATCAAGTGGCTGGCGCGGCCCTACCACGTAAGCGGGACTGCTACCCAGGTCCGGTGGTCCACGTTGCATCAAAAAGTACGCACAGGCGCCGTCATCTTTAATGAGGCAAAGGTCCGCCTCTTGTCTGACCTGACTGTCGAACGCATCGAGCGGGGGGATCCACTCCAACTGCAAAAAACGGACTACTTCTCGAGCCTATGCACCAATGAGATCGTCATGCAACGCATCAGTTCCGCCGGACGCGCTGAACCGCTGCTGGATGGAATGCGCCTGCTAAGCGCTGCGGACGGCGTAGTCCTTGAATTGGCCGAGAGCGCGCTCTCTAATCATATTGGACTATCCACCATAGCGCTCACACGCGATTCGCATCTCGTGGTCGCGCGACAGGGTAAGCGGAACGCGCAAGGTAGTGGATTGTTGAGTCCTGCTGGGTCGGGTTCGCTCGATTACTCGGACCTGGAGCGGGGGGGCGTTGATCTTGGTCGCGTCCTCAAGGCGGCGATGCAGCGCGAACTCATCGAAGAGTGCGGTCTCACGAACAAAGACCTTCGGATCCAGACATACCTCATCGGCTTCGCACGTCTGCTCAATCGCGGTGGCAAGCCCGAGTTCTTTGGCTTCTCAATTGTCGATGCCATGTTTCATGAACTCAACATACCACGAGCAGAGCGCGACTTTATTGCTTCGATCGAAGGCATTCCGCTCGATTCTGCTGATATTGATGCGGTCCAGGCCTGTCTGGACACATTTGCGCGCAAGAACACATCCGGTCTTTCCCCACAGCTACACCTCGCGCTCCGGTTTCTGGGCGACTTCTTAGCACAATTTCCAGACGTACTTGACGGCCACCTCGCGCTCTCATGAAGTGAGCACCGCCTGGTATTGAATAGTCGATGCTGTTGCCGTTGCCTGTTCGGTCTGGTAGCGTAGCGGGTCGGCTGCTACGAAAAGAGACGCCATGGAGTTCGCGTGGTCTCGCGCGTAGTGGAGATGACGTGTAGTAACATCGTGTCAGACGCCCAACTCGCGGCGTCTATCAGTGTACCCGCTGTCCGCTCGATATAACCGTTCATCATCTCTACCCATTTACCCCACATCGCCCCGCGCGCGATATTGCAGGGCCTCGGCCACGTGCGACGCGGTGATCGTCTCGCTGCCCGCCAGATCGGCAATCGTGCGGGCCAGCTTGAGGACACGGTGGAAGGCGCGGGCTGAGAGTTGCAACCGTTGCGTGGCGGCGCGCAGAATCGGCTGGGCGGCGGCGTCCACCTCGCAGTGGGCGCGCACCTCGGCTGGCCCCATCTCCGCGTTACAAGTGATGCTGGTACCCGCGAACCGCTGCGCCTGCACGGCCCGCGCCGCGTTGACCCGCGCCCGCACTGCCGCCGAGCGCTCGCCCTCCTGCCGATTGGTCAGCTTCTCATACTCCACTCGCGGGACCTCGACGTGGATATCGATGCGGTCCAGCAGCGGGCCAGAGAGGCGCTTCTGGTAGCGGGTGATGGTGGAGGCCGAGCAGGTACACTCGCGCACCGGGTCGGTGGCGTAGCCGCAGGGGCAAGGATTCATCGCGGCGATTAATACGAAGTTGGCGGGGAAGGTGACGGTACCCTGGGCGCGGCTGATCGTGACGATGTGGTCTTCGAGCGGCTGGCGCAGCACCTCCAGCACGTTCTGGCCGAACTCGGGTAGCTCGTCGAGAAAGAGGACGCCGCGATGCGCCAGGCTGATCTCGCCGGGACGTGGCCAGCGTCCGCCGCCGACGAGGCCCGCGTGGCTGGTGGTGTGGTGCGGCGCGCGGAAGGGGCGGCTGGTGACGAGCGGCCTATCGGCGCTGAGCATCCCGCTGACGCTGTAGAGCCGGGTGACTTCGAGCGCCTCGTTGAGTGAGAGCGGCGGCAGAATCGAGGGGACGGTGCGCGCCAGCAAGGTCTTGCCGGAGCCGGGAGGGCCAACCATCAACATGTTATGGCCACCGCTGGCCGCCACCTCGAGCGCGCGCTTGACGTGCTCCTGTCCGCGCACGTCGGCAAGATCGTAGGGGTAGATGGTGTCGTCGCCGGAGTCCAGTGGCGAGCCATCGGGGATGTACGGCGCAATCGGCTGCTCGCCGCGCAGATGCGCCACGAGTTGCGCGAGATGCTCGACCGGGTAGACGGCGATATCCTCGACCAGCGCCGCCTCCGCCGCATCCATCGCCGGGACGTATACGGCGGGGATGCCCCGGTCACGCGCCAGCGCCACCATCGGCAGGATCCCGTGGGTGTGGCGCAGGCTGCCATCCAGGCTCAATTCACCCAGGAAAAGCGCCTCGCCCGCCTCGCCGGTCGTCCCCACCGCGCTGGCGAAGGGCGCCTGCTCCGAGGCCATCAGGATGGCGATGGCAATCGGAAGATCGTAGGCGGGGCCAGCCTTGCGCAGATCGGCGGGGGCCAGGTTGACGGTGATGCGGCGCATGGGAAAGATCGCGCCGCTGTTCTTGATGGCGGCGCGCACCCGTTCCTTCGCCTCGGTGACGGCGGCGTCCGGCAGGCCGACGATGCTGAAGGCGGGCAATCCGTGTCCGATATCCACCTCGACCTCGACCAGCGCGCCATCCAGCCCGATGACCGCGCAACTACACGCCTTCGCCAGCATTGTCGCCTCACATTCCCATCTCTCCCGGCCGGATTCGCCGTTTGCGAATAATCGCTCCCGCTGGCTGCTATTATCACTGCTTGCGCGCGAATTGGCAACAGCGGGGTTGATTGATTCCGTCAGTATAGGAAGTGGGTGTCGGGCAGATCGGGAAGGATGTGGCAGGTGGAAAACAAGCCCGCGAACCTGCGGCGCAGGCTGATCGTCGCGGTAGGAGCGCTGGGGCTGCTGGCGCTGCTTGCATGGAGCTTGCTGCCAGCGATACGGGCGTTTACGCTGGTCTACAATGGAGCCGCACGGGGAATACCTGACGCCGCGCGGGCGGCTCAGGCAGGCTTGCGAGTGCAAAATATCAGTTTCACTGCTAGCGATGGTATGCTTCTGCGTGGCTGGCTGACCATCTCCTCGCCCAATGCGCCGACGATCATCCTGGCGCATGGCTTCAAGGGTACGCGGGTAAGCATGCTGCCGTGGGCGCGTTTCCTCTATGCGACAGGCTATAATGTGCTCCTCTTCGATGACCGTGGCTGTGGCCAGAGTGATGGTTGGGGCATAGGCCTTGGCGCCACCGAGCCAAACGATGTCATCGGCGCGGTGCGCTATCTAGAGAGCCGCAGTGACCTAACGAACAAGCGCTATGGCGCCGTGGGCGTCTCGCTAGGGGCGGGCGTTGTCCTGCTGGCGGCGGCGCGCGAGTCTGCGCTAGTTGCGGTAGTGGCCGATAGCGCCTGGGCGGATGAGCGTCCCCAACTCGACCGCATGAATAGCGTACCCTTTGGGCGTTTATCACTGCCCGTGTTGCCCTACGAGCCAGCGTTGGTGGACGCGTTGATTGGCGCGCGGCTCGAAGCTACCATTCCAAGCGCTGCAATCGGCAAGATTGCGCCGCGTGCGGTCTTCCTCATCCACTCAGCGGACGACCGGAACACCACAACGCCGCTCGCGGGCGAGGCGCAACTCTATGCGGCTGCTGGCCAGCCGAAGCAGCAGTGGATCGCGCCGAGTGGGGGTCACGCGGGCGCGCTGGCAGCGCATCCAGCCGAATACCAACAACGGGTGCTGGCCTTCTTCGCCCAATATCTGCGGTAGTGATTCTGTGTTAGGCGCACTGTGTCCCCTCACCGTATGTGAGGTGTCTTCCCGGCATGGTGCGGCGGCTCCCACGCTTCGTGAGGATTGTGTCGAACTCCGGCTGTTCTGGCGTGCGTTACAATTGAGGCACATATTCGCAGTTGCGGCGCAGGTCGCTATGGGCAGAAGAGAGCTTTTCATGACATTCGATGTCGCGCAGGTCCGACAGCACTTTCCCTCGCTCGCGCTGGAGCGGAACGGCCAGCCGGTCGTCTACTTCGATAACCCCGGTGGCACGCAGGTGACGCGCGAGTGTATCGCCGCCATCACCGACTACCTGACCACCGCCAACGCGAACAATCACGGCGCCGTCCTCACCAGCGCCCGCACCGACGCGATGCTGACCGAGGCGCACGCGGCGATGGCAGACCTGCTGCATGCCGCCGATCCGCGTGAGATCGTCTTCGGCCCCAACATGACGACGCTCACCTTCGCGATGAGCCGCGCCATCGGACGGACGCTCCAGCCGGGCGACGAGATCGTCGTGACCGCTCTCGACCATGACGCCAACGTCGCGCCGTGGCTGGCGCTGGCCGAGGATCGCGGCTGCACCGTGCGGATG
>JAICKD010000127.1 GCA_025928125.1 Ktedonobacterales bacterium | reverse complement strand
TGAGCCGGACGATGTCGCCGCGACACGAGAGACATCGTTCCCCGATCCCTGGGATGGTGACCATGCTATCGAATACTGGGTCTGGAGTGGCGATCAGCTTGTCCCCGCCACACCCAGCCAGCAGGCTGAAATTCAGGAGACAGAGCGGATAGCGTCGGCGCATCGCCGTCTGAAACGATGGCATAACGAGAATGGGCAGCAGCACATGACTGTGCGCATCCGCATCGTCAGGGGAATACGCCAGACCATGGCGGGCGCATGGCAGATGGCGCGCCATGGGACGCGACCGTCGGCGTCTCCCTCGGACGCCCATCGCGCGGCCATGTCCGCACAACACCAGCGGGACGAAGGGTAGCGGACAACCGTGTCTACGGAGAAGCGCATGCCAGATAGCGCGCGACCCAGCGCCGAAGAGCTGCTGGACCGCTACCAGTTGCGCGACATGCGCGACATGCCCGACGCGACCGATAGCGCAACTGCGGCTGGCACGGCGGAGCCGCCCGCAAATGGTCAGCTACACCGGGGCAGGCTGCGGATATATCTCGGCATGGCCGCTGGCGTTGGCAAGACCTACGCTATGCTCAGCGAAGGACAGCGGCGCAAGGCGCGGGGGACGGATGTCGTCATCGGCTACGTCGAGACGCACAACCGCCCGCTGACGGCAGCGCAGATTGGCGATGTGGAGATCATCCCGCGCCGACCAGTGACCTACCGTGGCGTCACCCTCGAAGAGATGGATCTCGATGCGCTGCTACAACGCCGTCCCCAGGTCGCGCTGGTGGACGAGCTGGCCCATACCAATGCGCCCGGCTCGCGCAACGCCAAACGCTACCAGGATGTCGAGGAGTTGCTGGCGGCTGGCGTCACGGTTATCTCCACGCTCAATATTCAGCATCTTGAGGGGCTGAACGATCTCGTCGAGGCGATAACCGGCGTGCGCCAGCGCGAGACGGTACCCGACCGCGTGTTGGACGAGGCCGACGAGGTGGAACTGGTGGACATCGCGCCCGAGGCGCTCCAGTCGCGGCTGCGTCACGGCAACGTGTATCCGCAAGAGCGGGCCGAGCGCGCGCTGGCGAACTACTTTTCACAGGGCAACCTCACCGCTCTGCGCGATCTGGCGCTCCGCCGCGTCGCCGAAAAGACCGAGACGCAGCTAGAAATGCTCATGGAGGAGCAGGCCGAACGCGATACGGGCGTCGCGCCACGGACGAGACCAACCGAAGTAGTGATGGTCGCCTTCGATAAGCAACCCAATGCGCGCTGGCTCCTGCGCAGCGGCTGGCGGCTGGCGCGCGGGCTGAAGACGCAGTTACTCGCCGTAGCGGTGGTCCCGCCGGGTCGCCTGGCGACCTGCGATCAGGATGCCGAACTGGCGGAGGCGCGCCGTCTGGCGGAAGATTTGGGCGCCGAGACGCTCTGTATCGAGGGTACGGATGTGGCGTCGGCGCTGGCCTCGCTTGCCACCGAGCGGCATGTGACGCACATCGTTCTTGGGCAGCCCGCCCCGCGTCGCTGGTGGCAGGAGTTGCTGCGCCCCTCGGTCGCCCAGCGCCTGCTGCGCGCGCCACTCCGCGCCGACATCCATATCGTGCGCCTCCGAGATGAGCGGATCTGAGGCTCCGTGACGGAGGGTACGTGCTACTGGTCGTTTGAGATAGAATGTCACTACATCAGCAAAGTGCGGGCATCTCCATCAGTTGGCGAGGAGGAGAGGATGGCAAAAGAAATCTTTCCTGGGATTACCGTTGATCCCCAGGTCATCCATGGACGGCCAGTGATTGCTGAGACGCGCGTGCCTGTCGAAGTGGTGGTGGGTGAACTGGCGGGCGGCTCATCCTTCGAGGACATCAGGCAGGACTATCACCTGACGGATGAGCAAATTCGCGCGGCCCTTGGCTACGCGGCGCAGATGCTCAGTTCTACAACTGTCTATGCCGCCAACTAGCGGTTCTGCGCCACGCTGGCGGTTTCTCGTGGATGAGAATCTTCCCGCGCGACTTATAGACCTCCTCCGCAGTGAAGGCTATGACGCTGAGCATGCTTATGATGTTGGACTACGAGCACGCCCAGATGTCGATGTGTTCGCATTCGCACGAATGGCATCTGCTACAATAGGCAATCAGATGATTGACTCCCGATACCGGATGATGCGGGATGGATGTAGAGGCACAGACTGGAACTGGAAGGCACAACGGACACACACGCCGGGGCGCGGCTCAGCGTGAGGCGCTGGTGCGCGCCGCCTTCGATCTGATCGCCGAACGCGGATTCGAGGGGCTGCGCACGCGCGATATCGCCGCCCGCGCTGGAGTCAACATCGCCACGCTGCACTACTACTTCGCGACCAAGGAAGACCTCATCCGGGGAGTGGTGGATGCCCTCGTGAAGCGTTTCAGGACGCAGCAAGCGCCCGCGCTGGCGGAGCAGCCACGCAGCCCGCTCATTGAGCTGCGCCAGGAGCTTCAGGATGCGCAGTACCAGATACGCGAATCGCCGGAAATGTTCTCCGTCCTGTTCGAGCTTGTTCTGCGCTCGCTGCGTGACCCTGCGCTCCGGGCAATCTTGCGCGACATGGAGGTCGCCTGGCGAGAGCATATCGAGACGTACCTGCGCGAGGGCGCCGAGCAGGGGATATTTCGTAAGGACCTTGACGTCACCGCAGCCGCTACTGCTATTGTGGCATTGGTGAAAGGGTCCGTGATCGAGCTTATGGCCAGCCCCGACACCTTCCCGACTGAGCGCTTCAACGAGGAGGTCGAGCGCTGGCTGACCGGGCCGACGAATCAACGGCCAACCGCATAAGTTACTGCATGGGCCAGGAATACTTCTCACCATCAGCGCTCTGTACTTCTGGCCAGTCTTTTCAATCAGATGATTGACATACTGTGATTCTCATGCTAAAGTCCCCGAAGTTAATCACTTGATTGATATGTTTCCAGGAGGAGATGCATGGCTCAGGCGACTCCCTTCGATACACCCGATACTCCCCGCTCCGGCGGCCAGTCGTTCGATGCGCCGGTCCCGCGCCGCTGGTGGGCGCTGGCCGCTACCTGCTTTGGCCTCTTCATGGCGCTCCTCGACGTCACCATCGTCAATGTCGCGCTTCCAACCATCGGCGATGACCTGAACGCCAGCTTTGCCGATCTCCAATGGATCATCAACGCCTACGCCCTGGCGCTGGCAGTGCTCTTTGTTACGGCGGGGCGGCTCGGCGACATCTTCGGGCGCAAGCGCATCTTTATGATCGGGCTGGGGCTTTTCTCACTGGGGTCGTTGCTCTGCGCCCTCGCAGGGAGCATCCAACTTGGCACGCTTGCTCCCATAGACGTGCTTATCGGCGCGCGGGCGCTGCAAGGCATCGGTGGCTCGATTATGTTGCCGCTCTCGCTCGCCATCATCTCGAATACTTTCTACGGACGCGAGCGCGGCGCGGCCATCGGTATCTATGGTGGCGTGACGGGCCTGGCGACGGCGATTGGTCCGTTGGTGGGCGGCATTCTGGTCGAGAAGGTAAGCTGGCAGTCCATCTTCTATCTCAACGTACCCATTGGCGCCATTGGCATCCTGCTCACAGCCTGGGCCGTTCGTGAATCTCGCGACGAACAGGCTCCCCGGTCGGTAGACGTTTTCGGCCTGGTGACGCTGACGATTACGCTATTCTGCCTGGTGTTGGCGCTGATCCAGGCGAACGACGCCGACAAAGGCTGGACCTCGCCCTACATTCTGATACTGTTCGCCATCTCGGCGATAGCGCTGATCATTTTCGTCGTCGGCGAGCTGCGGCTCAGGAATCCGATGGTAGACCCGCGCATCTTCCTCATTCCCAGCTATACAGGCGCAGCCATCGTCGCCTTCGCCATCAGTGCGGGCCTCTTCTCGCTGTTCTTCTTTCTGACGCTCTACTTGCAGAACTTCCTCGGTTTTTCGGCGCTTGACGCGGGCATACGCTTCTTGCCGCTCTCGGGCCTGGTGCTGGTGACAGCGCCACTGGCGGGCGTGTTGACACATCGGCTCGGCGCGAAACCGATCCTATTCGTGGGCATGGCTGTGCTGACCATCGCGGTCCTCTTGATGACGCGCATCTCGCCGACCGACACGCAGACGGACTGGCTCGTTCTGCTACCTGCGTTCGTCCTTGGCGGGCTAGGCAGCGGGCTGGTCAATCCGCCGATAGCCGATGTGGCGGTGGGAACGCTGCCACGGGACCGCGCGGGCATGGCGTCGGGCGTCAATGGCGTCTGCCGCCAGTTGGGCATCGCCTTCGGTATCGCGTTGCTGGGCGCCGTGCTCAGTAGCCAGTACAACAGCGCGGTCCATGATAAAGTGTCGGCGCTACAGTTCGACCACGTCCCAGCGGCGCAGCAGGCGAGCATCAAGCAGTCCATCATTCACGGCATCCAGCAGGCGGGCACGTTCGCCGGAAGCACGGGATTCCGCCATCTGCCGCCTCAGTATGCGCAATTCGCCAACCAGCCGAACTTCCCAGCGATTCAGCAGATTGTACAGCAGGCGTTCATTGACGGCCTGGTGGATATCCTGCGCATCGCGGCGGTAATTCTGGCGGTAGGCGCGCTGGCGGCGCTGCTTTTGGTGCGCAAGCGAGATATGCTCGAACACGCGCCGGGCGAAGAGCTGGTTGCGAGTGTGGGCGGATAGCAGGCCGGCTGAAAACCGGGGAACACAAAAGACTCTCGTCGGCCTACTGTGCTACACATATGCGTTCGTCGACGAGGGTTCATAGTCCCATCATGCCACATGACCTGATGTGTGTGTGCCGTTGCGCGCACGCACGTGCGTAGATAGCGGGAGCAGGCATGCTACAGTGGAGCAGGGAAGCGGAGGACTATTGACTGTTCCCAGTTAGCGCAGGGAAGGCAGATGGAGCAGAGCATGAGACATCCCATAAACAGGGCCGCGATGTACGCTATTCTTGTGGTCGTCGGGGCGAACTATCTCGCGCAAATCCCGTACTATCTCTATCTCTACTATCTACCGCACCGGGCGCTGCCGCCGCTCTTCGGCACATCGCTGCTTGCGGCCACATTCGTCTGGTTTCTACTGGGCTGGCTCTTGCTGGCGCGGCGTGGCAGCCTGACTGGCTACTGGCTCTTGCTGACCTTTCTGCTGACCGAGTTCATCTTCTACTTTCTCAACATGGCGAACCAGGTGGCGCATGGCTTCGCGCCGTTCTTCCACCTGCAAAATCGCGATCCGCTGCTCTTCACGGTCTTTGCGATTGGCTATCTCAATATGGTGGGTGGGCTCGCGTTTATCATCTTCCTCGTCCTGCGCTACCGCACACTGGTGGTAGACCAGCGCCCAGGGCAGATGTCGCCCGCATAAATCCGTACCCTGCAAACGCGAGGACCGATTCCCCCAGCCTGGCATGGATGTGTATCATGGGAAACGCGGAGCGTTCGCTGGCTGCTGTGCATCTGATTCCGAGTCCCACAAGTCGTTCAATCAGGTATCCAGCAATGATGGCTGGCGCACTGTGGCAGACGCATGTCATACTCATGAGTAGCGAACAGCAGGTTCCCAGCGGACGTTGGTGGAACACATTCCAGATTATCCCAGAGTTTGGAGAGGACAACGTATCCTATGGCAGAGGCAGACTTCGGACAGCGACTGGCGCGGACGCGCGCGGCGATTGCGCAGGCCGGGCTTGATGGATTGCTCATCACGAGCCAGTATAATCGGCGCTACCTGACGGGCTTCACCGCCCACGACGGCGATATCACCGAGTCGTCGGGCTGGGTGCTGGTGACGCCGAACACCTTTGGCCTGGTGGCGGGAACGTTTCAGTTGAGCGGCGTTGAGGATGAGATCGTGCCGAGCGGTGTGCAGGTGCTGTCCACCGATAAGGCGGCGCCGTGGAGCGTGGTCGCCGAGGCGATCAAGGCCGACGGCGCAAAGCGGCTGGGCTTCGAGAAAGACTGGATTTCCTATGACCGCTACAGCCGCCTGCATCGTGAGCTAGGAACAGACGCCGAGCTGATACCCGCCGACGATATGGTGCAGATGGTCCGCGCGGTCAAGGACGCGACGGAAATCGCCACGATGCGCCGCGCCGCCGATGTGGCTGACCAGGCGTTCGAGCAACTGCTGACCGAGATCAAGGTGGGCATGACCGAACGCGAGATCGCCACCCTGCTAGAGCAGCACATGATCGAATTGGGCGCCAGCGGGACCAGCTTCCCCACCATCGTCGCCTGCGGACCCGGCGGCGCGCAGCCCCACGCCGTCCCCACCGACCGGCCAGTGCGCCCAGGCGAGCCGCTGCTCATCGACTTTGGCTGCCGCGTGGACGGCTACTGCTCCGACACGACCCGCACCTTCTGCATCGGCGAGCCTGACCCGAAGCTGACCGAGCTGTATGCCATCGTCCGCGAGGCGCAGGATGCGGGCTTCAAAGCGTTGGCCGATGGCGTGCGCAAGGGCCGCGAAGTGGACATGGCGGCGCGCAAGGTCATCGAAGACGCGGGGTATGGAGAACAATACTTCCACAGCCTGGGGCATGGTATCGGGCTGGCGATCCACGAGCTACCTGTCACCGCGACGCTGCGCGTGCAGACGCCCGAGGCCGACGCCGAGTTGGCCAAACGCGAGCAACTGGAGCCGAACAGCGTCATCTCCAACGAGCCGGGCATCTATATTCCCGGCTGGGGCGGCGTCCGGCTGGAGGATATGGTGCTCGTCACCGCCGATGGCTACGAGATCATGACCGTTCGCAACCCGGAGCATGTGCGTAGCATCGCCGGGTAGCGACGAGACAAGAGAAGGAGACACCTGCCATGTCCGACGAGACATCCGCCAGGATACCGAGCGTCTTCGACCAGTTTTCGCTTGCCGGGCGCCATGCGCTGGTGACGGGCGCAAGCCGCGGGCTGGGGCGCGTCATCGCCCTGGCGCTGGCCGATGCGGGCGCGGATGTGGCGCTTGTCGCGCGCGCGGCTGACCAACTGGCGCAGGTGGCGGAGGAGGTGCGGACGCGCGGACGGCAGGCGATCACCGTCACCGCCGACCTGACGAATCTGGACGAGCTTGGGCGGGCGGTCGATCAGGTCTACGAGGCCTTTGGTAAGGTCGATGTGCTGGTGAGCAACGCGGGCATCAGCCCGATCTGGAAGCGCAGCACGGAGGTGACCGAGGACGAGTGGGACGCCATCATGACGACGAATGTGAAGGCCACCTTTTTCCTCTGCACCAACGTCGCCGCGCGGATGGCCGAGCAGGGCGGCGGCTCGATCATCACGCTGGCGTCGGTCGCGTCGGTCGTCGGCACGCCGCGAATGGCGGTCTACGGCGCAAGCAAGGCCGCCGTCGCGCAGCTTACCCGCACCTTCGCGCTCGAATGGGCCAGACACCACATCCGCGTCAACGCCATCGCGCCCGGCTATATCGCCACCGATATGACCGCCGGGGTGCTGGAGCATCCTTTCTTTGGCAATGCGATCCGTCAGGCGACGCCGCTGGGCCGCCCCGGCCAGCCAGACGAAATCGCCGGGATCGCGCTCTACCTCGCCTCCGACGCCTCCAGCTTCGCCACCGGCCAGCTTTTCCTGGTGGATGGCGGCATCGCGGCGGAATAATAGATACAAGCGCGCTAGTCCGAGACGGCGGGGCGGTCGCGCACGACCATCATCGTCGCCTGGATGAGCGCGACCGTCTGCTGGGCGCCATCC
>JAICKD010000458.1 GCA_025928125.1 Ktedonobacterales bacterium | reverse complement strand
CATACAGTTCAGCAGTTGCTTGCCGCGCTGCGTGCCGCGCCTAATCAGCCCAACCATTCGGAGGGCGCATCTGGCAATGGGCAGGAGGCTCCGCGCCTGCCAGGAGTACGGCGATTTCGTGCCGGGGCTGTGGCCATCGAGACGGCGGATGCGCTGGATGTGACGCTCGACGGCGAGATTCGCACCCATACGCCGGTGATGATCCGCGCCTCGCGACAGCCGCTCCGCGTGCTGGTTCCGCCGCAGGCCAAGCGCCTGTTGACGCGGGACGGGTGATCCGCCGATCCTGGCGCATAGCGCGCTTCGAGTGCTTCGATATGCTACGACAACGAAAGAGTAGTTGAGTTATGCCCCCACGCGATCCCTCTCATCGCCCACGGAAGACCGGCGCGCGTCCGTCGTCCGCACTGGCGAGGCGCGCCGATTCCGACGCTTCCGGCGCTGGCGCTGATAAGGCGCCCACTACGGATACGCCCTCAGAGGCCGTCGCCGCCTTCCTGGCGACCCAGCCGTTCCCGCTCGACCCATTCCAGATCGAGGCTGTGGAGCACCTGGCGGCGGGACGCTCGGTGCTGGTCGCCGCCCCGACAGGAAACGGAAAAACTATCGTGGCGGAATTTGCCATCTGGCAGGCGCGCCAGGCTGGGCAGCGCGCCATCTATACCGCGCCAATCAAGGCGCTCTCCAACCAGAAGTTCCGCGACCTGCGCCAGCGCCACGGTGTCCGCGAGGTTGGCCTGCTGACCGGCGATATCGTCGAGAATCCCGCCGCGCCCATCGTCGTCATGACGACCGAAATCTACCGCAATATGCTGCTCGAAGGCGCGCGCGCCGCCCGCATGACCGTTACCGAGGAGGCGAGCGCCCTGGTCGATCCGCTGCGCGCCCGCAACGCGCGTGATTCGCGGGACTCCCGCGATGGGCATTCTATCCGTGAGGCGTCGGACGTGGCGGAGATGGCCCGGCGCGCCGCAATCGACGAAGAGCTTTCAGGTGTCGGCTGTGTCATTTTTGACGAGCTCCATTTCCTCAGCGATCCTGAGCGCGGCCCCGTCTGGGAAGAGGCGATCATCCACTCGCCATCGCATGTGCTTTTTGCCGGGCTGTCGGCCACCGTCAGCAACGCCGACGAGCTGCGCCGCTGGATCGAGGCGGTCCACGGGCCAATGGCGCTGGTCTTCCACAATGAGCGCGCCGTGCCGCTGGAGCATTTCTTTTTCTTCGAGAACAAGCTGCGCCTCGTCCAGAACGCCGAAGGCCAGCGGGTCGAGCGTTTCCCTGGCATCGGCGGCGAGACCCGCCGCGCGCGTTTGATGCAGCGCCGCCGCCCACCCGTCAGAGACGCATCCCAGCCGTATCCCCGCATGGTTGACATGCTGCGTGAGGGGACAAATGCTGGGGGAGCAGGAGCGGCGCAACCCGGCCAGCCAGAACAGCCGGAAATACCGGAGGAGCGTCCCGCGCCGGAGCCGGGCGAGGTGGTGACGGCGCTCCGAGCGGCGAATATGCTGCCGTGCCTCTACTTCCTGCCAGGGCGGCGCGCGGTGGAGGCGGCGGCTTCGAGCGCGGCGGGGCATCTGCTCGTCACCCCGGAGGATCGCACGCGGCTCCACGAACAGGTGCAGCAATGGGTGCGCACGCTGCCCCCCGAAGACCAGAAGCTCGATCAGGTGCGCCGCCTGGCGAGTCTCTTGCCGCGCGGCCTCGGCTTCCATCACGCGGGGCTGCTGCCCGCGCTCAAGGTGATGGTGGAGACGCTCTTCGCCCGGGGCGACCTGAAGGCCGTCTTCGCCACCGATACACTTGCCCTGGGCATCAATATGCCCGCGCGCACGGTCGTCGTCGGCAGCCTGAGCAAGTTCGACGGCCAGCAGATGCGCCTGCTCACCCCCAACGAATATCAGCAACTCACCGGGCGCGCGGGCCGTCGTGGGATGGACGCGCATGGCTCGGCGGTGTTGCTCTACTCGCCGTGGGACGTCTTCGAGCCAGCATTCGCGGCGCTTACCGCGCCGTTGCTGCCTGTCACCAGCGCCTTCACCATCCGCTACAACACCATCCTCAACCTCTGGCGTCCCGGCGACTATGGCCGGTTGCGTACGGCGGTCGCCAATAGCCTGCGCGAGTTCCAGCGGCGGGGGAGCCGCCCGGCGCGGTCGCAGGCGGACGAGGAGTACGCGCTCTACCAGAGCCAGCGCAGAAAGAAGAAGGCGCAGCGCGAGTCTGGTGGATTGAGTCGCGCCGCCTCGGCGGAGTTAAACGCGACGGTCTACGTGCTGCGGATGATGGGCTACATCGACGAGGACGACGAGCTGACGATGCGCGGCTGGATGCTGCGGGCGATCTTCCATCCGGCGGGCATGGTGCTCACCGAGTTGGTGCTCAGCGGCGCGCTGGACGACCTGAACCCCGGTGAGTTGGCGGAGGTGGTGAGCTGGTTCACCTATGATAGCAGCGACCGCTCACTGCACAACCTCTATACGCTACCACGCAATCTGCTGGAGGTGCGCCGCGAAGTCTGGAAGACGCTGCGGACGGTGCAGACGCTGGAATATGAGGAGGGCGTCTCGGTCAGTCCGGGGATCGTCGAGAGCTTCCATAGCGTCGCGCTGAACTGGTGGCGCGGCGGTAACCTGCGCGGGTTGCTCAACCACATCGAACTGGCGGAGGGCGATCTGCTGGTCGTGCTCAACCAGACGATTGACCTGCTGCAGCAGTTGCAGGGCGCGGTGGGGCAGGTGCTCGACTCGCGCGCCCTCTGGCAGTCACGAGACCCGCGCGGAGCTTCGCGGCGCGCCACGCGGGCGCAGCAGGAGATGCGACTGCGGCTGGAGGGCCTGCGCGAGTTGTTGGCGGACGCCTGGCGCAACATGCTGCGGGGCAGTGTCGCGCTGAGCCGCGCTATCCCCACGATAGCCGCCCCAGCGGAGACAACAGCGGAGACACCTGCCGAGGCGGGCGAGTTGCCACCCATCCCCATGGCCGAGGATGAGGATAGCGGCGAGGCCTGGGGTGATCGCGCCGAGGATGCCGCCGCCGATGCGGATACTGATGATGAAAGTGACGAGAGCGATGACGTGGTCCCCGACGAGCCGCCTCAGGAATGACAAGAACCCCTCCCACTGTGTTGGGAAGGGGTTCCGTTGATGAAGAGGGCGCTATTTCTGCTGGTAGAGCGCCCAGCCGCCGTTCTGATATGTCCACAGCATCGGCGAGCCGTAGGATGGCACGTCGGAGTCCTGAATGGTCTGGCCGTCGGGGAGCGCGGCGACGAACCCGCAGGCCCAGCCACTCTCGCCCGCGAATGACATCCCGGTAATCGCGCTGGCGTCGCCACCCACGTCAGGCGTCTGCGCCTCTGTCCACGTCGAGCCGTCGTAGTGCAGCAGGATGGTGTGTTTCTCGATGCCGCTGGCCGTGACACCGGGTTGCATGTTCTGCTCCTGCGCGATGATCCAGCCGTCATGCGCCGACCGCATCACAATCTTCTGCAGCGTGACGAATGCGCCGCCGCTAGTGAATTGGAGCGGCACGCTACGCCACTTGCCGCCGCTGTAGTGATAGAGAATCTGCGGCACTGGCTTGCCCGCCGTCACGCTGCTGGGACCGTCGATGCCACGCGACCCGATGGCCCAGCCATCATCTGGTGAGACCATCGCCAGCCCGCCGATTTCGCCGAGGTTGCCCGCGTTGAGCGTGCTGTGCGTCGTCCAGGTATTGTTGCCCGCATACTTGAGGACTGTGTAGTTGGGATCGCCGTAGTCCTGCGAGGGCTT
>JAICKD010000429.1 GCA_025928125.1 Ktedonobacterales bacterium | reverse complement strand
GCCAAGTGTTTCCCCTGACCCATAAACATACCCAATCGGTCAGGCGCTGTTTATGCTGGTACGCTGGAGCGCAAGCCAGATAACACCCACCAGCACGGCAAGATAGCCCAGCAACGACAGGCCAGCTCCATAGGTGAGCGTATGCGCCGTGGCGCCCTGCAAGCCGAAGAACGGATAGACGTAGAACTGGCACGAGACGAGCATGAAGCCCGCGCCGAGAAGCGCCACGATCAGCGCGACGATCCAGACACGTCGCCTGGGACGCCAGCGACGCGCCAGCAGCAACACCAGCCCGGCGGCAGCCAGGATGAGCGGTGCGCCCCAGACCAGGAACGCCCAGGTGCATGTGCCAATAATGCTCGATTCTCCCGGAGAGAGCAGATTGAACTGGATCACCGTGATGAGGTCTTGCGCGGGAACCGTATAGATTGGTGCGGCGATTTCACCGGGGGTGGCTGGATACGTGGCAAAGCCGAGCGGGAGGAATGTAGCGGCGAAGGCCAGCGCGCCGCCCGCGAATAATGCGCTCGCGGCGGCCCGGCGCGGCAGGTCAGATGTGCCGGATGTAGCGGACAGTGGGCGCGCCATACACCTGCTCCTTCGGGCTTGCCAGTATCGCAACGACAGCGGCTTGTTGCCAACAAGTCTATGCCATCGCGGCCCGATTGAACACGCATAACTCGCAGAATCACTCGTAGAGATAGCTACGTGGGTGGTCAATACCATAGAGACCTCACCTCCGGCCCTTTTCCTAGGGGAGAGGGGAGACCAGATCCATCCTCGCCATCTGGCACAATGGTCGCCTTAGCCCTCTCCCGTCAGGGGGGCTGACGCGCGAGCCGCATCAGCGGCGAGAAGCGCGCGATGAGCGCGCGGAGCGGCAGCGGCCCAACGGGCGGGTGGCCGAAGGCCGGGAGGGGGCCGCCAGCCAGCCAGAGACCTCACCCCCGGCCCTTCTCCTCCTAGGAGGAGAGGAGAGCCAGCATAGCGCGTGCGGCTACGGCTGCAAGTTACGTCGACCAGAACACTTCACTGTTCAACCACTAAGCGAAGGTATCAGCGACACATAAAAAGCTCCTCCCGCCCAGATGTGGGAAGGAGGAGCCTGTGGTGTGGAGAGTGCTTTTATGCTGGATTCGTGGCTGTTTCCGCGCTCGCGGCGGGGCGGGTCTGCCCGTACTCGCGTGGATCGCTGACCGAGGTCGTATCGACCGCGTGCTGCATTTCGAGCCAGCGCTCGGCGTCGATGGCCGCGCGGCATCCCTCGCCCGCCGCAGTAACCGCCTGGCGATAGCGATGGTCGTCCACGTCGCCCGCGACGAAGACGCCCGGCACGTTGGTCATCGTATGCTCGACATGCTTGAGATAGCCGACCTCATTCATATCCAGAACGCCGCGGAAGATCCCGGTATTCGGCTGGTGGCCAATCGCCACGAAGAATCCCTGCACTGGCAGCGGCTCCGCGGCGCCGGTCTTCAGGTTGCGCACGACCACCCCCTCGACCGACTGCTCGCCGAGCACGTCTTCCACCTCGGAATCGAAGTGGATCGTGATCTTCGGATGATCGAGGACGCGCTGCTGCATGATCTTGCTGGCGCGGAAGCTATCGCGCCGATGGATCAGATGCACCTCAGAGGCGTACTTCGTCAGGAAGAGCGCTTCCTCCATCGCCGTATCGCCGCCGCCGACCACCGCCAGCGCTTTATTGCGGAAGAACGGGCCGTCGCAGGTGGCGCAGCCACTGACGCCGCGACCCTGAAGCCGCTGCTCGTTGGGCAGGCCCAGCCACTTCGCGCTGGCGCCTGTCGCCACGATTACGCTTCGGGCGAGATAGTGGCCATCGCTGGTCCAAAGCTGGAAGGGACGCTGCGAGAAGTCCACGCGCTCGACATCCTGAGGGACCATCTCCGCGCCAAAGCGCCGCGCCTGGGCCTCGAACTTATCCATCAGCTCTGGCCCCTGGATGCCTTCCTCGAAACCGGGGTAGTTCTCGACCTCGCTGGTAATCATCAACTGGCCGCCAAAGGCCTCGCCCTGGAGGACGAGCGTACGCATATTCGCGCGCGCGGCATAGATCGCGGCGGTATAGCCAGCCGGGCCGGAGCCAATGATGGCAACATCATACACAGCCGATTCGCTCATATCTCAGACCTCAGACCTTCCTCACGCAACGTGGAAAGCGTATACACTGCTCAAACTATACCACGCCCTACTATTATACCATACCCCCGTTAGGTATAACAACTCACGAGACGGGGCGCGGAAACGCAGGCGACCAGCGCCACTATGAGCGGCCTCACTCTTGCATCCAGCATCCGCATCGAAAATGTGTCGTCGCACGTAGTACTATTTAGAGAGAGCGTGGACGATGAAGAAGATGTTGTACGATTACCTTGCACATGAACGACCTGGATTCAGCTTCGCAGAGCGTCTGGCATCTGGCGGACGGAGGTGGGCATGAGCTTCCATATTAACCCGATCTACCTCACTGTCGTGATTCTTGCCTGGTTCGCCGTCTACCACCTTGCCTATGCCTTCATCGCCATCGCACGCGACCGCTCGCTGGTCGGCTGGAGCATCGGCCCGCTGGGCATCAGCGCGATCACGATGCGCGAGCCGCCGGCCCGCCAGATCATCACGCAACTCCTCTGCGCCGCGCTGGTCCTCGCGGCCACCTCATATGCCAGCCTCTATCTGCTCACGCCGCCGCCCATCGCCGGGCTGCGTCAGTCGGTCTCTGCGCAACTGGTTGTGGTGGCGATCCCGGTGGCGATCTTGACCTTGTGGCGGCTGCTGGGATTGCTGCGCGAGCGGCGCTTCCCCCTCTGGGGCGAGGCGCGCGTGCTGGCGACCATCCAGCGGACCCGCGCCACCGGGGCGCTGATCTTCTTCACAACGCTGGGGAAGACCTTCCTACGCGAGCGCTTCGGCGCGACCCCGGGCGAATTCCTGCGTACGGCGCGCTTCTAGGTTTGTGGGCCAGTCCGCCGCACTGAAATCGAGGAACCGTGACGATGCCAGATGAGTCTGACGCGACCGACGTAGCTGATACGACCCTGACGGCTGATCCAAATTGCCTCTTTTGCCGCATCGTCGCGGGCAGCGTCCCCAGCACGCAGGTCTATCACGACGACGACGTGATCGCCTTCTGCGACCGCAATCCTCAGGCGCCAACGCATGTGCTGATCATTCCGCGCCTACATGTCGCGGGCATCAACGCGCCCGAGGCGGCGGATGGGCCGCTGCTGGCGGCGATGGTGCGCGCGGCGAACGCGGTGGCGCGGGCTGAGGGGATCGCCGAGAGCGGTTTCCGGCTGGTCTGGAACGTTGGCCACGACGCGGGCCAGAGCGTCTTTCACCTGCACCTGCATCTGCTTGGGGGCCGTCCGCTCGGCTGGCCGCCGGGATAGTGACGAGCGCGGATTGTGAAGGCGGATGAAACGAAAGCATAGGAGAAGGTATGGCAGAGCGCGCATCCGAGCCAGTGCTCATCGTCGGGGCGGGGCCAGCCGGGCTGGCGACCGCTGCCTGCCTGAAGCAGCGCAAGATTCCCGCGCGCATCTTCGAGGCGGGCGACGCGCCTGCCACCACCTGGCGTCGGCTCTACGACCGCCTGCATCTGCACACCGTTCGCGCGCTCTCCGGTCTGCCGGGCTATCCGATGCCGCGCCGCTTTCCGCGCTATCCCTCGCGCGAGCAGGTCGTCGAATATCTCGATAGCTATGCGCGCCACTTTGGTCTGGTGATCGAGACGGAGATGCCGGTGCGGCGGGCCGCGCCAGCGGGCGACGGCTGGCGAGTCGAGACGCCGTCAGGCGCGCAGACGGGTCGGGCGCTGGTCTCGGCGACGGGCATCTTCAGCAATCCGCTGCGGGCGCGCTATCCCGGTGAGGAGAGCTTTCAAGGCAAGATCGCGCACTCCGCCGGGTATCGCAACGCGACGCCCTTCACGGGGCAGCGGGTGTTGCT
>JAICKD010000329.1 GCA_025928125.1 Ktedonobacterales bacterium | reverse complement strand
GGCCAGCGTGGCCGACTGGCCGAAGCAGGTGCGCGTTGTGGAGGGCGGCATGGAGCAACTCACCAATATCGTCGTTTCGCCGGGCGAGCTAGAGGCCATTGCGCGCCTGCTGGAACGGTTGGCTCAGGAGAGCAGCGCCAGCCACGTGTTGCTGCTGGATAAGAGCGGCCAGGTGATCGCGGCGCAACAGCAGTCCAGCGAGCGTGACATTATCGCGCTGGGGGCGCTGCTGGCGGGCGCGTTCTCGTCGTCGCGCCAGGTGGCCGAGATTCTTGGTGAGCGCGACTTCCGTGGCATTCTGCAACAGGGTGTGCATGAGAGCATCTACACCAGCCTGATTCGCGAACACTGGCTGCTGGTGGTGGCCTTCGACAAGCAGACACACGTCGGGCTGGTCAAGGTGCTGGCGCGCCGGGCCAGCGACGAGTTGGAGCGCGTGCTCGACCGCGTGCTTTCGGGCAGCGCCGAGGCCAAGGAACAGGTCGTCAATGTCCAGTTCCGTAGCTCGGTCGAGAATACCATCGACTACCTGTTCCGAGATTAGGCGTTAGGCAGATCATGGCCCTCATCAATGTTGCCAGCCGCGAGATCCAGTGCAAGATCGTCTACTATGGCACCGGCTACTGCGGCAAGACGACCAACCTGCAATATATCTTTTCGCATGCGCCGCAGCCCGCCAGAGGGGAACTGCTCTCGATAGCCACCGAGAACGAGCGCACGCTCTTCTTCGACTTTCTGCCGCTCGACCTGGGCGACATCCACGGCTTCCGGGTGCGCTTCCACCTCTATACGGTCCCTGGCCAGGTGCTCTATGAGCGGACGCGCGTCGCTGTGCTGGGCGGCGCCGATGGCATTGTCTACGTCGCCGACTCCTCCCCGGAGAAGCTGGAAGAGAACTTCCAGAGCCTGATCGAGCTAGAGACGAACATGCGGCGGATGGGCAATGACCTGGGCCGGTTCCCCTTCGTGATGCAATGGAATAAACGCGACTTGCCCAACGCCGTTCCTGAGGCTACACTGGAACGGTATCTCAATCGGCGGCGTGTGCCAGCGTTCCCCGCGGCCGCTGTGACTGGCGAGGGCGTCTTCCCCACGCTCCGGGCGATTTGTAAGGCGGTGATGGCTGGGCTGTGACATCTCTAGGCTGTCGGAACTGAGGAGAAGACGTATGCGCGCGATCATCAGTGTCTACGATAAGACGGGAGTCGTCGCGTTCG
Organism: Ktedonobacterales bacterium; assembly: GCA_025928125.1. Lineage (GTDB taxonomy): Bacteria > Chloroflexota > Ktedonobacteria > Ktedonobacterales > JADMIN01 > DAHUXT01. The sequence continues at coordinate 3,747 of JAICKD010000329.1, read as the reverse complement.
CGCAGGGATTGAGCGCACTGAACGTCGAAATCTATTCCACCGGGAAGACCGCGCAGGCGCTGGCGGAGGCGAGCCTGCCCGTCCACTCGATCAGCGAGATCACCGGCTTCCCCGAAATCCTCGATGGGCGCGTCAAGACGTTGCATCCGGCGGTGCATGGCGGCATCCTCGCGCGGCGCGACCGAGACGCCCACATGGCCGAGTTGGAGGAGCACCACATCACCCCCATTGATCTGGTGGTCTGCAATCTCTACCCCTTCTCAGAAGCCGTCGCGCAGCCCGATGTGACGCTCGAGGCCGCGCTGGAAGAGATTGACATTGGCGGGGTCACGCTCTTGCGCGCGGCGGCGAAGAACTTTCCGTCGGTCACGGTCGTCGTCCGGCCTGAGGACTATGCCGTGGTCCTCGAAGAGATCCAGACGCAGGGGTCCGCCAGCGTGGAGACGCGCCGCAAGCTGGCCGCCATCGCCTTCCAGCATACCGCGCTCTACGACACGGCCATCGCTGAATATCTGCGCCGTGGCACGTCTGACGACCTATTCCCCGAGAAGCTGACGCTTGGCCTGCGTCGGCTGATGCGGCTGAAATATGGCGAGAACCCACACCAGCAGGCGGCGCTCTATGCCTGGGGCGGCACGCCCGCCGGGCTGGACGAGCGCGCTGGCGCAACCGCTGATAGCGCGACAGATATCGTCACCGGCAACGACGCGGGTAACGCGACAGCGCACCCGATTCCGCCGTCGGTCGCGGGGGCGCGCCAGTTACAGGGCAAGGAGCTTGGCTTCAACAACCTGCTCGATCTGGATGCCGCGCTCAACGCCGTCGCCAGCTTCAAGCCACCGACGGCTGTGGTGGTGAAACACACCAATCCCTGCGGCCTGGCGTGCGGCGACTCGCTGGTAGAGAGCTATCGCCGCGCCCATTCGGGTGATCCCATCTCGGCCTATGGTGGTATACTCGGCTTCAATCGCGAGGTGGATGAAGAGACCGCGCGCGAGTTGAGCCAGATCTTCTACGAGGCCATTATCGCGCCAGGCTACTCGCCCGAGGCGCTGGCGGTGCTGGCGGCGAAGAAGAATCTGCGCCTGCTGACCACCGACACCCCGATTGGCCCGCAGTTCGTCAAGACCGATACGCACGATCCCTATCAGCTGGATGTGCGGCGGGTCAGCGGCGGGCTGCTGGTCCAGTCGGCGGACATGATCTCCGAGAGCGATATCCCGCGCAAGGTCGTCTCGGAGCGCGAGCCGACGCTCAAAGAGGTGACCGATCTGCTGTTTGCCTGGAAAGTCGTGCAGCAGGTGAAGTCGAACGCGATTGTGCTGGCGCATAAGCTGATGGTGGTGGGCGTGGGCGCTGGCCAGATGAATCGCGTCTATAGCGTGCGCATCGCTGTGGATCGCGCGGGCGACCGCGCGCGCGGCAGCGTCCTTGCCTCGGACGCGTTCTTCCCGTTCGCGGACGGCGTGGAGATGGCGGCAAAAGCTGGCGTGACGGCGATCATTCAGCCGGGCGGCTCGATTCGCGATGGCGAGGTCATCAAGGCGGCGAACAAGTCGGGCATCGCGATGATCTTTACCGGTCAGCGCCATTTCCGGCATTAGCATTAGATGGAGCGCTTCACAAACTTTCGGCGGCCCTTCTCCGTAGTATTGAAGCGACCGCGCAACGGTATTATTGTCAACTGAGCAACAGCGGCAACAGAGAGCAGGTTCACCGTGACACAGCCAGGCAACCCGTACGAGACGACCCCAGTAAACACCCAGACGACAGCGCCAAGCCCGACAGCGCCCACGGTCCCGCCCACCGAGCAGAAGAAGTCTGGGTCAGGCGGCAAGATTGCGCGCCGCGCGCTGCTCGCTGGGGTAGGCGTCGGCGCCTGTGTGGCGGGTGTCGAGCTGGCCCCGGTCGCGCTCAAGAAGATGGGCGAGTTTACGCAGGCCGAGGTACAGGATGCCTTCAGCGCTGGTGTGGATAGCGGACGCAAAGCGATTCTGGACGAACTCTCCCAGATCGAGGGTCTGACGATTGACGGCGCCATCGCGACGGCGGAGCTGACCCGGCTGGCGGTCAAGTTTATCGTGCTGCCACTCTCGCGGTTGCTGACCACCATCGAAGGCGGCGCGCTCGACGTGCTCTACAACGCGCTCCAGTCGGCCAAGGATAATCTGGCGAAGATCAACGTGCATATCGGCCCGCTCGACGGCCTCGAGCAGATGGTAGGTCAGTGGCGCGACACTGTCACGCAGTTGCCAACCACCCTGGAGAAGTACGCCAACGCCGATATCGACAGCGCGGAATCCTACCTCAAGGCGCTGCAGAAGAAGATCACCCAGGAGAAGCAGCCCAGCCTCTAGCTGACCGCGTCCGAAGTGAATTGGTAATCCGAGAATGGCCCGGTGTTATGGCGTTTCACCAGTCGTTGTGAAACAGCTGTGACGGCGGGCGACTCATGCGTGCTTCGAGCGTTGGCCGTGCCTAAGACTCGCGGGTCTGCTCTGGGCGGACTTCCCGGAACCAGACGCTGGCGACGTAATAGAGATGTCGGCCGAGAATACGTCTCTGCAACCCGCGCAGGCGGGTTTCGTGGCGGAGCGGAGCGAGGTCGTTCAGGCGCGGTTTCAACCGCCCGCGCCCTGACATGCAACCACCTGCGTGGCTGCGTATACCTCATGCTTCCATTTCCTATTCCACCACAAAGAATTGTATAAAGAGAATTGCCCTAATCGCGCCCAATACCGGGCGAACTGCGTATCACTCGTCATCACACAACGGGATGGAACCGACTGGAGTACCCTTTATGACTGATTTTCAGGTCGTTGCTCCCTTCCAGCCAACAGGCGATCAGCCCGAAGCTATCATCGCGCTGGAGGACTCGTTGCGCGCGGGGAACCGCTACCAGACGCTGCTCGGCGTCACAGGCAGCGGCAAGACGTTTACCGTGGCGGAGGTCGTCGAGCGGGTCGAGAAGCCGACGCTGGTGCTTGCGCCCAACAAGACGCTGGCGGCGCAGCTCTATGCCGAGTATAAAGAGTTCTTCCCCGCTAACGCCGTCGAGTACTTCGTCAGCTATTACGACTACTATCAGCCAGAGGCGTATATCCCCCGCACCGATACCTACGTCGAGAAAGAGAGCCAGGTCAACGACGAGATCGAGAAGCTGCGGCTCTCCGCCACGCGCAGCCTCTTCGAGCGGCGCGACGTGTTGATCGTCGCCTCGGTCTCGTGCATCTACGGCCTGGGGTCGCCGGAGGAATATGGCGAGGTCGTGCTGACGCTCAAGGTGGGCCAGGAACGCCGCCGCGACCGCGTGCTGCGCCATCTCACCGACATCCAGTATGAACGCAATGATCAGAATTTCGTGCGCGGCAAGTTCCGCGTGCGCGGCGATGTGCTCGAAATCTACCCGTCGTACGAAGACCTGGCGATCCGCATCGAGTTCTTTGGCGACGAGGTGGAGCGCATCGTCGAGATCGATCCGCTCACAGGCGAGATTCTAGGCAACCGCACCCGTGTGGATGTCTATCCGGCGAAACACTGGGTGACCACGCAGGAGCGCCTGAATCGCGCCATCGTCGACATCGAGGAAGAGCTGGCGGGTCGGCTGAAGGAGCTAAACGGCGAGGGCAAGCTGCTGGAGGCGGCGCGGCTGCGCCAGCGCACCAACTTCGATATCGAGATGCTGCGCGAGACTGGCATCTGCTCCGGCATCGAAAACTACTCGCGCCACCTCGCGGGACGCCAGGC
>JAICKD010000245.1 GCA_025928125.1 Ktedonobacterales bacterium | reverse complement strand
TTGGTAAAACCCATTTCGGCCATCGGCGCTGGCTGTCTGCTGAGCCACCAGCAGACCTGTGCTGAGCGCTCCCATGATAGCCAGGAGACGAAGCGCCATATTCAGGGCGCGTGGACGCATGAAACGCATCGTTCGCATGGATTGACACTCTGCCCGGCTGAAGCCGGGAGATTCTTGGTTCAGCCTGGCGGCGCACCCCTGGCCATCGCTGACGCAGGCATGGAGGCCATCAGTTCCCAAGCGTTCGCCTAGTCAAACTAGGCCAGTTTCCGCCTGCCCGGCGGTACTGTTGCGGCTGCTACACTGATGCGAGCGCGCCACTGCCAGCGCCAAGATATTGCGCGCCGCGTTCTCATCCCGGTCCAGCATGAACCCACAGTGTCCGCAGATATGGGTACGGGTACTCAAGCTCTTTGGGACAAGGACGCCACACTTCGAGCAGGCTTGCGTCGTGTAGTGCGGTGGCACGGCGATGACAGGAACCCCATGCAGGCGGGCATAGTAGCCCAGCCACACCAGGAAGCGGCCCCAGGCAGCATCCTGGATGCTTTTGGCCAGGTGATGGTTTCTGACCAGGTTGCGGATCTGGAGGGCTTCATGGGCAATCAGGTCGTGAGACGTGACGAGCGCGCTCGCCGTTTTGCGGGCAAAGTCTTCGCGCTGCCGCTGTACCTTCAGATGCGCTTTTGCCAGCTTTTTTCGCGCCTTGCGATAGTTGTGCGATTGGGGCCGCTTAGCTTGCTTGCGGCGTGTGTCATATTTACGCGAGACCAGCCGGTGCAGCCGCTTGAGCCGCCGCTCCGCTTTGCGCAGAAAGCGGGGGGTCTCGACCGTTTGTCCCGTCGAGTCAGTGTAGAACGCCTTGAGACCGAGGTCGATCCCCACCTGCTGCCCGCTGGGTACATGCTGCACCTGCCGTTCCGCTTGAACACAGAACTGGGCGTAGTAGCCATCCGCCCGCCGCACCAGCCGCACCCGCTTGATCCGCTCCTGCGGAAACGACTCAATGCTCCGCGTGCCAACCAGCCGCAGCCGTCCGATGCCGCAGCCATCGGTGAAGGTGAGATGTCGCCCGTCTGGGTCGAGCTTCCACCCCGTCACCTTGTACTCCACCGAACGGTTGTCATGTTGGAAGCGCGGATAGCCCTTCTTCCCAGGAGCTTGCGCACGGCACCGCGCATAGAAGCGGCTAATCGCCTGCCACGCCCGGTCGGCGGCGGCTTGGCGGGCCTGCGAATTCAACTGGGCGGCAAAGGGAAAATCGTTGGCGAGGTGGCCGCACTGGATCTGGAGGTCGTTGGCTGAGGTACCAGGGATATCCATCCACCACCGCAGGCATTTGTTGCGCACGAACTGGGCTATGCGGATCGCCTCGTCCATCCGCGCATATTGGGCCTGCGCTCCGTCTAGCTTGTACTCATATACGAGCATTGTGCCATCCTCATGCCATCCTCATGCCATCCTCATGCCATTCGGGCCTTCGTCCTCCTAGACCCAGATCGCGATTCCCTAGCTCGTAGTTCTCAACTCCCAGATTCCCCTGCTTGCTGGATGGTACCCTGACAGCGATCCCTTGTCAAGGCACCGTCACGATCTAGCCACGATGTGGTCAAGGTGTGCGGGCGGATCGCTTCCATCCCCCGTTTGAAAGACAGAGGCTTTCAGCACCCATTTCCTGTAAAACGGGTGGCCCAGTGATGTATGCTCTGTCAGGCGCGTCTCTGTGTGTGCGCCACTGGCAAGGATGGAGCGCGCATGTCCCTCGACACGAAACGCACGCGATCAATCGAGCTGTGGACGCTGGTCGGGACGATTCTGGCGTCCAGCATGGCGTTTATCGATAGCTCCGCGCTGAATGTCGTTCTTAGCAACCTCCAGAGCGAATTTGGCGCATCCGGTGCGCAATTGCTCTGGATCGTGAACGCCTATCTGCTGATGCTGGCGGCGCTCATCCTCACGGGCGGCGCGCTGGGCGACCGCTTTGGCCGGAAGCGCATCTTCAGCATGGGCATCGCGCTCTTTGCCGTGGCCTCGCTGGCCTGTGGCCTCGCGCCGACGATTGGGCTGCTGCTGGCGGGGCGGGTCATTCAGGGGATTGGCGGCGCGCTGATGGTGCCGGGGAGTCTGGCGATCATCACGGCCACCTTCAAGCGGCGGCGACGCGGCTGGGCCATCGGCATCTGGTCCGCCGCTAGTACGCTCACGACGATGGCGGGTCCAGCCATCGGCGGCGTCTTCGCCAGCCTGGGCCTCTGGCGGCTCGTCTTCTTCATCAATGTGCCGCTGGCGGTCGTCGCGCTCTTCGCCCTCATGCATGTGCCGGAGACGCGCGACGAGACGGCGACAGGCCACTTCGATGTGGCGGGAACACTGCTGGTGGTGCTGGGGCTGTTCGGCGTCACCTTCGGCGCGATTGGCCTGGGCAACCGCTCTGGCGCGGAGGGCGCCAACCCGCTGGATGTCCTCTCGCTGGTCGGGGGCGTCGTCGCGCTGGCGCTCTTCATCGTCGTCGAGATGCGTAGCGCCCACCCGATGATGCCGCTTTCTATTTTCCGCTCGCGCACCTTTGTCGGCACGAACGTGATGTGCGTCTTCCTCTATGGCGCGCTCTCCGGCACGTTATTCTTCTTTCCGCTGAACCTCATCCAGATTCAGGGCTACAACCCCGCGCTGGCGGGCCTCGCGAATCTGCCGTTCTCGATTGTGCTGGCCATCCTCTCGCCGATGATGGGCCGCATGGCCGACCGCGTTGGGCCGCGCCTGCTGCTGACGGTGGGGCCGAGCGTTGTGGCGCTGGGCTTCGTCCTGCTGGCGCTGCCAGGCATCACGTCGGGGCCGGCCGCCTACTGGTGGACCTATTTTCCGGGTATCCTGGTGATCGGCGCTGGCATGGGCATCACCGTCGCGCCGCTGACCACGGCGGTGATGTCATCGGCTCCGACGGAACACTCCGGTCTCGCGTCCGGGGTCAACAACGCCGTGACACGCTCGGCGCAGGTGCTGGCGCTCGCCATCCTCGGCGCGGTGGCGATCTTCACCTTCTCCAGCGCGCTCCAGACGCGTGCCGACACGCTGCCGCTCTCCCCGCAGCAGCGCGCCACGCTGGTCGCCAACGCGGACAAGCTCGGCGAGACGCCCCCGCCGCCGGGCCTCGATCAGCAGGCAGCCGCGCAGGTGACGACAGCGGTTCAGGAGTCATTCGTCAACACCTTCCGCCTGCTCTCCATCATCTCCGCCGGTATGGCGCTGCTGAGCGCGGCGCTCGCCTGGCTACTCGTCGAGTCGCCGCGCCAGATACAGCAGGAGACGAAGTCTGGGCAAGGCTCAGCCAGAGCATCACCCGCGAATACGCCGGTTGATTAGCGCTGCATGACCGGGTGCGGCGTCTCTATACGGTTGAGCAGCGCCCGCGCCCAGACAGCCGCGCGTCCCAACTCCCCGGTGAGCAGCGGGCCTTCTGTGCCTTCGACGAAGAAGCTCTCTGGCGGCGCCAGCAGCGTGACGCCCATGTGGCGGAGACTGGCCGCCATCCTGCGCGCAGCCGAACCAGTGATCCAGCGCGGCTTCTGGAAGCGCGTGTCGAAGCAGGTGACGGCCCGCCCATGGAGTTGCTGAGGTGTGAGTTTCGCCAAAAGCGCCTGCATCGCCTTGGTGGACTGCCAGCCCTGGGTTGGGCTGCCCAGAATCAAGAGATCAATGCCCTCCAGATCGAGCGGATGCGCTGGATCGACATGAGCCAGCCGCACTTCGCCGGTCGTACGCAGGGTATCCGCGATTGCGGCGGCGATACGTTCGGTATTGCCAAATTGTGAGTCGTAGACAACCAGGGCATGCATATGCGTCCTCCTTTGCCTGGCTTATGGCGTGGACCAGATATCATGGGATACCAGAGGTCACCACCATCCACCAGGCAACGTAGCACGGACGCATCACCAGTCGGTCACGGGGACAGAGCCTCAGGTCACAACTGGCTCATAGCGCTGGTTGGTCAGACACTTTGTGCCGAACGGTAGCGGCGGACGCGCGGGCGGTTGCTGTAGAAGCCGGAGCCATGCAGGCCCAGATCGAAGAGCAGCCCCAGCAGCACCCAGAGCCAGGCGGCCCCGTCGACGCCGTTGCCAAAGGCGTAGACAACCACGTAGGCGAGTGTGGTCAGAGGCAGGAAGATAATACCAAGCAGCGGCAGTATCCAGCCATCGTGGAATGCGGTCTTGACCAGCGTCGTCTGGGTCCAGACGACGAGCACCCCTATACGTGCGAGCAGCGCAAGCAGACAACCCATCGTTGCAATCCTCCTCGTAGAACGTTAAAAACTCCCGGCTGAGCCACCAGCGCCACTCGCCGCGCCACCACCCGAGTAGCTACCGCTGGCGCTGCCACCGCTGGAGACCGGGGACATGCTCGAATGGAAGACGATCCAGTAAGGGTAGAAGCCGTATGTCCCCGTCGTCCACTGCCTGTCGCCATCGTTCTCGGCGCGGAACCAGGCGGGTGAGTAGCCGCGCTCGCTCGCCGCCTTCAGCCGGGATGACAGTTTGCCCAGCAGCCCCATAGACACAATGTAGGGCAGGTCGGTATCGAGATTCGGCTCGTAGGCGCGATCCGAGACACTGGCGCGATAACCTCGCCACGGCGCGGCGGCAATCTCGCCCTCGACGGTTGTGTTGGGGATTGAGTAGCCCCAGATCAGCGCGGCCACACCAGCTATTAGGCAGATTGCCATACCAATGACGGCCCAGCCCTCCTTCGACAGCACGATGAGCACGATCGCCACCGCCGCCAGCGCTATGCCAACCACGCCCGCGATGTAGAGGGGACGTCGGCGCGCGGAGGCTGCCTCGGGGTCATACCAGCCGCGCTCGGTCAGGTCGCGGCGCAACTGCGTCTTCGGCCAGCTCCAACCGGTACGCACTTTGGCGAGGTCATCGCCGCTCAGGGTATGGTCGCTCTCATCGGCCTGTGTGACCAGCCCTTGCCAGACGATCTTCTCGTAGCCCGTCAGGTCTTTGCCATCGCCGGTGAGGCGCATCTGCACCTTGTTCTTGCCGAGTGGCTCGATGACGAGCATCCCCCGCCGGGCGAAATCCAGTACGGTCGCCTCGATTTGAGCATCGCTGACTCGTCCCTTGATGAGCGCTCCGGCCAGCGCGGGCGAGAGATCGCCGGGCGCCGCCAGCGCCAGTGGATCGATGTGTACGCCATCGCCCGCAGTGCTCAACGGCGATTGGCGGCGCATGCGCGCGTAGAGCAGCCCGACCACGCCCGCGAAGAGCAGCGCCAGGATGTTGTAGGGCAGGCGTCCGAGGAACCCAGAGACCACCTGCGACTGCGGCGGTGGCGGCGGCCCGTAGATCAGATCGTGCGCCACCTGTTGCAGCCCGGCGGCGATGCCCGCAGCGGTCTGCTCGTTCGCCAGCAGCGGCGTCATCACGTCGGTGCGTATCCGATCTAGCTCGGACTGTGGCAGGTTGCCATGCTGATAGTGTTTCTCGCCCGCGACGAGCGCCACCTCCCCGTGACGCAGGTTGTCCGGCGTGAGGTTGAAGAACATCACGAAGCCATCGTGCGCGCCAAGATGCGACTCCACGTTCCAGCGGCCCATCAGGTCGAAGGCGTCTTGCAACGTCTCGTCGGCGGTAGCGTCACGTGCCTGCAAATAGACGACGGTGGGCGCCCCGGCGCGCTCGACGGCGGCGGCGTCTGCCTCCAAAGTGGCGATCTCTGTCGGCGTGAGGAGTCCCGTGCAGTCGTAGACAAGCTGACCCACCACCGGGCCAGCGCAGCTTGCGCGAGACGCCGCTGAAGCAGTGTCGGCTCCGAGCGTTGTCAGACTAACCGCCAGCAGCAGGGCAACTGGCACAAGCGCCATGGCC
>JAICKD010000444.1 GCA_025928125.1 Ktedonobacterales bacterium | reverse complement strand
TGTAACAAACGAGACTGGCGCCCGCCCGCAACGCCGTATGACACGCTCATCCAGCGCGAAGCATTCGGCGGCCAGTGATACGCCGTTGCTGGCGACGCGCATGCTGATGCCGCGTACCCCTGCTCGCATCGTCAGCCGCACGCACGTCTGGCATCGCTTGCAGCGCGGGCTGGAACGTCCGCTAACCCTGCTGACCGCGCCGCCGGGCTTCGGCAAGACGACCTCGCTGGCCGCGTGGGTGCGCCAGGTGGAGACGCCCGTGGCCTGGGTCTCGCTCGACGAGAGCGACAATGAGCCGGGTCAGTTCTGGGCCTACGTGCTCTCCGCCCTCGAACAGGCGGCCCCTGGCGTCACGGGCGACGCGCTGGCGATGCTCCGCTCGCTACAGGCGCCGCCGCTGCCCATCGTGCTGCGCGCGCTGATGAACGCGCTGGTCGCCTCGCCGCGCGATATCGTGCTGGTGCTGGACGACTACCACCGCATCACCGCGCCGGTCATTCACGAGACACTCGCCAGCCTGCTCGAACATCCCGCCGGGCAGCTCCATCTCTATCTGGCGTCGCGCCGCGAGCCACCGCTGCCGCTGGCGCGTCTGCGCGCGCGCGACCAGGTCAACGAAATCACCGCCGATGACCTACGCTTCCGGCTGGATGAGGCCGCCGAATTTCTGACCGAGGTGATGGATGTGCGGCTGCCCTTCGAGGATGCGCTGGCGCTGGCCGAGCGCACCGATGGCTGGATTGCCGGGCTCCAGCTCGCCGGGCTCTCGCTCCAGCAGCATCCCGACCCGTCGGCATTCGTCGCCAGCTTCAGCGGCAGCCATCGCCATGTCATGCAGTATCTGGGCGACGAGGCGCTCGCGGCCCAGCCCGCCGACGTGCGCGCGTTCCTGTTACAAACATCCCTGCTCGACCGCATGTGCGCGCCACTCTGCGACGCAGTGACCGGGCGCGCCGACGGCCGTGCTATGCTCGAGCGGCTTGCGCGGGCCAATCTGTTCGTCGTTGCGCTGGATGATGAGGGGCGCTGGTATCGCTACTATCACCTCTTTGCCGACCTCCTGCGCCACCATCTGGGCGAGGAGTCGCCGGAGCTTGTTCCCGAGCTGCGTCGGCGGGCGGCGCGCTGGCTGGAAGCCGATGGACAGGTCACCGAGGCGGCCCACCATCTCTTCGCCATTCCTGATTATGCCGCCGCCGCGGACCTGCTGGAGCGTATCTCCAACGAGTTGATGCGGCGCGGCGATGTGGATGCGCTGATGGGGCTGTTTCAGCAGATGCCTGAAGAGATGCTGGCCGAGCGGCCCGCGCTCTCTCTCGCGCTCGCCGAGGCGTCCTTCGCGCGTGGGGAACTTGCCGCCTCCGACCGTCACATCACGAGCGCCGAGCAGGCCGTGGCCCGGATGCCGACTGCCACCGACGACGAACAGCGGCGTCACCGCCTGTTCATTGGACGGATCGCCGCCGACCGCGCGGTGCTTGCCTCGATGCATGGCGACGCAGACGCCACCTTCGTCTACGCCCAGACGGCGCACGAATGCCTCACGGATGACGATATCCTGCGCCGCTGTGGCGTGGCCGTCACGCTGGGGCATGCGTGGCGCCACAAGGGCGATCTTGCCGCGGCGGATGACGCCTACTCGGAGGCGGCGCGGCTCAGCACCGCGGCGGGCAGTCCGTTCATGGCGGCGCTCGCAACCGATATGCGCACGCTGCTCGCCAACGCGCGCGGTCAGTTGCATCTTTCGGCAGACCTCTCGCGCCAGATCATCGCGCTGGCCGAGTCTCGGGGCGAGGCGGCGCGCGCGATGGCCGGGAGCGCCTGGAACAATCTGGGGTGGCAGCTCTATGAATGGAACGATCTCGCCGGAGCGGAAGACGCCTTCCTCAAGGCGCTGGCATTGGGCGAGCAGTGGAATGACACAGACGATCAGGTGAATGCGCATCTCTGGCTAACCTTCGTCTATCAGGCGCAGGGCAAGCCGGAGGAGGCGCGCGCATCGCTCCTGCGCGCCGATGCACAACTGCGTGCGGCGGAGCGGGAGGGTCAGTCGTTCCCCTGGTTACCTCCACTGATTGCCGCTACCGCAGCGCGACTCGCGCTCATGCATGGCGACCTCGCCGATGCCGAGCGCTGGATGGCAGCCATCCGCGGCGAATACAGCCAGAACGTGGCTGTTCGTCCGCTGGTGGAGCTAACCCGTGCGCGCGTCTTGCTGGCGTTGGGGCGTATCGCCGAGGCGCAGTCGTTGCTGGATGAGTTGCTGCCAAAGGTCGTGGCCAGCGGCGAGATGGCGTATGAGATCGAGGCGCGGATGCTTCAGGCGCTCGCGTGGCAGCGGTTGGGCGAGGGGGAAAATGCGCTGAGTTCGCTTGAGCAGGCCATCCAGCAGGGCATGCCAGAAGGCTATCTGCGGCTCTTCCTCAATGAAGGCGCGCCAATGGTCGCGCTGCTCCGGCAACTGCGCGAATCGCGCTCGACCCGGACCGACGTGGCTGGCTACTGTACGAAGCTGCTGGTTCTGGCAGGCGCTGAGGTCTATGAGACATATCCCGCATCCCCGTCATCCCAGCGGCAGGCGCCGACGCATCCCGATCTGCCTGAGCCGCTGAGCGCGCGTGAGACGGAGGTGCTTGGCCTGCTGGCCGAGGGCTACTCCAATCAGGAGATGGCCGATCATCTGGTCGTTGCGCTCAGCACCATCAAGACGCATGTCCACCATCTCTATGCCAAGCTGCAGACGCCTGACCGTCTGCGCGCGGTGACTCGCGCCCGCACGCTGGGGCTGCTCAACGACAATGGCGATGGGCGTATGGCGGCTCGCCAGGGGAGGCTGCCATGACCGCCAGCACCGACCGCAGCGCGCTCGACCTGACGGGTATCACTGCCGTCGAGGTGGCCACCTTTGGCGGCGAGTTGAGTGTCGTCACGGGCGCCGAGAGTCCGCACGTGGAGGCGACCGTCTATGGCAACGCCACCTGGTCGGTCGAGCGCGTCGGCTCGCTGCTCTATCTCGTCGGCAAGAAACGCGGCTTCTTCTATATGGGCAATGGCGTGAGCTTCCGCCTCTGGCTGCCTGACCACCTGGCGCTGAAGCTGGCCAATGTCAGCGCGGATATCCGCGTGCGCGGCGACGTGCGCTCGCTGACGGCGAATGTTGTCCATGGCGGCATCGAGGTGCGCGCGAGCAATCCGGCCGAGGTGAAGCTGCGGGCGGTGCATGGGCGCGTCGTCGTCCACGGGGTCACGAGTAAGTTCGACATCGTGGCGACGCCCGGCGATGTGCGGGTGGTTAATAGCGGCGGTGAGTTGAAGATTACCGCGACTCCGGGCAACGTGCGGCTGGAGCAGGTGCTGCTGGCGCCAGGCAGATCGCACACGGTGAACGCGAGTCCCGGCAATATCGAGGTCGTCGGCATCCATGCGCCGGGCGGGCTGGATCTGCGCGGCAAGACGACCCATGCGCCAATCACCGCCGAGATGCCCGGCTACGACGTGCGCACTAAGGGGAACAGGGCGCATATCAAGCGCGATGGCCCCAACCCCGCGAGTCTGACGCTGGAAGCCGTCGGCAGGCTCAGCATCGAGGGGTGAGTGGGCGATAGTTGGTTCGCGGCATAATGAAATATACAAATGAACCCCGAAAAGCGTGCTGGGGGCAGTTCGCGGCCTGAAGGCCGCGGCTAATCTCGCCCGGTCAAAACCCTTTGCCCGTGGAATGGGTACGTTCGCATCAGGATTAGCCGCAGGGCTTCAGCCTGCGGCGCGCATGCCCCAGGCGCATGGAGTTGGCTAGCTCTCACGTCCCCCAATCCACCCCACAATCCACCTTCCGATGGACGCGCCGACCAAAAGAATGGGGCATTCTATGGGCAGGCGCC